>RHKR01000151.1 GCA_008363265.1 Chlorobiota bacterium | reverse complement strand
CGGGGATTGTACCTCTCGATCTCGGCAAGTATCGGATTTGTGGCTTTGTTCGGTGTTGCAGTACTGAATGGAATTGTACTGCTGGAACACCTGAATCACATGCGCGAAAAAATACCCGATCTGAGAAAGGCAGTGATCGAAGGAACTGCTGACAGATTACGACCCGTTCTTATGACCGCATTGGTTGCAAGTTTCGGTTTTATCCCGATGGCCTTCAATACCGGTCCGGGTTCAGAAGTACAGCGCCCGTTGGCTTCAGTGGTGATAGGAGGACTTGTTACCTCAACTCTTGCCACTCTAATGCTGTTACCTGTGATCTACTACATCATTGAAAGCCGGAAACAAAAGTAAAAAAAAGAGGCTGTCCCGAAAGGGCAGCCTCTTTAGTTTAAACCGTCTTTAAAACATCACGAAACTGTTTTTCTTCTCTTAATCCATCCTCTGATTTTCTCTCTGGCAGATTCAACCAGTTCATATACTACGGGGACGAGTACAAGCGTAAGAAGAAGTGAACTGGAGAGGCCACCGATGATCGCCCAGGCAAGTCCGGATTTCCATTCAGAACCGTCACTCGTTGAAAGAGCGATAGGGAACATACCCATGATCATCGTGAGTGTGGTCATCATGATGGGTCTTAATCTTGATCTTCCGGCCTCTGTCAGGGCATCCCTGACAGACACTCCCTGTTCAAGTTTCATCTGATTCGCCCGGTCAACAAGCAGGATGGCGTTTTTTGCGACAAGGCCCACAAGCATAACAATGCCCAGCATTGAGAAAATTGAGAGTGATTTCATCGTCATCGCCAATGCAAGCAGAGCTCCAACCATCGCCACCGGAATTGAGAAAAGTACGACAAAAGGGTAAACCCAGTTGTCATAAAGAGCGACCATGATCAGATATACGAACAGAATCGCGGCCGCAAGCGCAAGGAACATGCTTGAAAATGACTCACCCTGCATTTTAACATCACCCATGTATTTAATGGTGGTTCCGGCAGGGAAGCGGGTCTGTGCCCGTTTGAGATCGATATCCTGCGCAATCGAACCCGTGGGGCGCCCGATAGCCTGTGAGTAGACGTAGAGTGCGTTGCTTCGGTCCATACGGGTTAGCTTTGATGGTCCGGTTGTCGATTCGAGTTTAGCGAATTGTTTCAGTTTAACAGGTTTTCCGGTTCTGGAAGTGAAGATCAACTCCTCTAAAGTGGTTGTTTTGTTCCTCGAGTAGTCATCAAGTATGATCCGGATATTGAACTCGTTTCTTTCGTCACGGAACTTTGTTGTGTTATCTCCTGTGAAGGCAATTCTAAGTGTCTGAGCAACCTCGGCAAGTGTCAGGCCATAACTGGCCATCAGTCGCCTGTCGACCTTTACCGCGATCTCTTTTTTACCCTGCTCGGAAGAGAGGCGGACATCAGCAGTTCCGGGGACCGACTTAATGATCTCAGCAAGAATATCGGCTGCAACTCTTACACTGTCCAGGTTACTTCCCGAAACTGATAATTGGATCGGGGCCTGATTGGCTGAACCAAAGATACCTATGGGGCTTACCCTTGCCTTAACACCGGGGATCACCTGAAGTTTTTGGCGAATCTCTTCGGTTATCTGATCCGTTGACCGTTGCCGCTCCTTCCTGGGAATCAGGGTCACGTCGATCGAGGTGGTATTATTGCTTCCTTGTCCCAGCATTCCTTCTGTTGAAACACCTGCAGAAGCAATGATCCTTGAAACTTCCGGTATCTCAGAGATCAATTTTTCGATCTCCATCGACCTCTGATTGGTCTCAAGGATATTTGTTGAGACTGGGAACTCGATGATCACGCTGAATTCACCCCGGTCGGCAACCGTCATAAACTCTGCACCGATGAACCCGAAGGGCACCAATGAGAGTGAACCGAAAAGAAGTACTGTGGTGACCGCAAAGACCGTGACCTTATGCTTCAGGCCCCACTTCAAGAGGACAATATAATCTTCCGTCAGTTTCTTAAAGGATCGTTCAAAGCCATTCACAAACTTTCCGAGAAGTGTACTCTCTGAAAATTTTTCGATCTTTGAGAACCGTGATGCCAGCATCGGTGTGATGGTAAATGAAACAAGCAGACTCATTAAAGTGGAGACCACAACCACCAGGGAGAACTGGCGCAGGATATTGCCGACAATACCTGTTACAAGGGCAAGCGGCAGGAATACCGCCACATCCACAAGAGTGATCGAAAGGGCGGCAAATCCGATCTCGTTTCTACCTTTCAATGCCGCGACTCGTTTGTCTTCTCCCTTTTCAAGGTGGTGATATATGTTCTCCAATACCACGATCGAATCATCCACAAGAATTCCCACAACAAGTGAAAGTGCGAGTAGTGTCATAAGGTTCAGTGTAAAATCCAGAGCATAGATCGCGATAAACGTCGAGATCAGGGATGATGGGATGGCGACCAGCACAATAACTGAGTTTCTGAAAGAGTGGAGGAACAGAAGCATCACAAGCGCCACAAGAAAAACCGCTACCCCAAGGTCGAACTTAACAGCATCGGCGGCGTTGATAGTGAACAGCGATCCATCCTGAGCAACATCGAACTTCAGATTGATGTTTGCATACTGTTTTTCAAGATTCAGCAGGGTTTGTTTACTTTTTTGCGCAACCTCCACCGCGTTGGCATCGGATTGTTTCTGTATCTGAACACCGACAGACGGGAGGCCGTTGATCCTTGATTGCTGGTAAAACTCTTTTGTTCCATCGACAACCTCGGCTACATCACGAAGCAGAATATCCGAGCCGTTAAAATTCCGGATCAGAACGAGATCACGTACATCATCGATATTTCTGAACTTGCCGGCAACTCTGACCACGAATTGCGCGTCATCGTCCTTGATCGCGCCGGCGGGGAAGTCGAGGTTGGATGCTTTGATAAGTTGCGCAACAGTGCCGATCGAGAGGTTGAAACTCTTTAGTTTTTCCTCATTCAGAAATATCTTGATCTCTCTCTCATCACCACCGATAAAATTGATCTGCGCGACACCCTTGACCTGAGCAAGTTCCGGTTTTACAAAGTCGTTGAGAAATGTCCGGAATTCATGCGACGGTAAATTGCTCGTTGCACCGATCCTAAGGATGGGGATCTCATCGAGCGCAATTTTCAATAGAGTAGGGGGGTCTATTCCTTCCGGAAGCCGGGCGATGACCTGATTGACCCTTCGCTGGGCATCCTGCAGGGCAAAATCGATGTTAACCGATTGCTCAAACTCAACCACGACGAGTGACACGTTCTCAGAGGAGGTGGCATTAACTGCGGACACCTGATCCTGACCCGATACGGCATCTTCCACGATCTTTGTTACGGATGTTTCAACCTCATCAGGTGAAGCACCCGGATAGGTAGTCACGATCACTATTACAGGAGGGCTGATCTTCGGGAGCAATTCATAACTTAACTGCTGAAAACTGAAGAGTCCCAGCAGAATGAGAACCGTGAAGAGTACAATGATCAGCGAGGGACGCTTGATCGATAATTCAGTAATTGTCATCTTTCGTTCTCAGCAGTTATTTAACAATTGATACTTGACTGCCGTCTTTCAGGTTCACCTGACCTGAAGTAACCACTAAATCTCCAGCTTTTAAGCCAGAGAGTATCTCAATGTTAGTTCCGCTTTCCATCCCTGTTGTAACACTACGCTTCTTTGAGACATTTTTTTCGACAACGAAAACAACTGCATCTGATGAACTTCCGAGAATGGCAATTCTGGGAATAACGATCGATTCACGGTTGATCTGCTTGTCGAACTCGACATCAACATTCATTCCGGCCTTGAGGCTGCGATTATTGAGCATAACCAGTTCGATAGGGAAGCTGTGCGTTTCATCACCTTTTACCCCGATCGACTTGATCTTTGCGTTGAAAGTTTTATCAGGAAACACATCGGACGTGATGGTCGCTTTATCACCGGTTTTCAACATGAATACATCCTTCTCGGTGATACTTAATTTTACCCTCAGGCTTCCGACATCGACCAGATTAACAACGACTGTTCCGGGATTTACATTACTGCCAAGGTTAACCATCCGGGCGGTGACCACACCGCTAAATGGAGCCTTGATCCTGGTGTCTTCGACCTGCCGGCGCGCGATGGTGAGTTGTGCTTCGGCAGCCTTGAAGGCGAGTCTGTAACCATCGAGTTGTGCTTCGGTGGCTGAACCCTCCTTGAAAAGAGCCTCATATCTCTCAAGATTTTTCCTTGAGTTTTCAAGATCAGCTTCTCTTAATTTGAGGTTGGCCAGCTTGAGTTCGTCGTCCACCTTAAAGAGCATCTGCCCGGCTTTTACCTGATCTCCCACATCGCAGTAGACTGCTTTAATGAGTCCGGGTGCCTCGGAAACCACAGCCACCTCTTTGTCAGCAAAGACAGTTCCAACCTGAGACAATTTTTTATCTATCGTCTCAAATTTTGCCTCTACAGCAGAAACGGGCACAGTGGACATTTTTTTCGTTTGGACATTCTGTGCCATTTTCTGTTTGTTGTTAAACAGGATGAACGCGATCGCCGCGATTATCCCGATTACGATCAGAGTGTAAATGATCTTCTTGGTCATTTTATTATCCGGATTCCTGATTAATTTCCAATTGCTTTGTTAAGTAGTGCTTCCGCGTTCTTCAGATCAGAAGCCGCTGTCACAAGTTTAATTTTTGCCTCGAACAGGGCCACTTCAGCATCGATCAGATCAGAGTTCTTTATCAAACCCTGCTTAAACAGATTGTAGCTGATCCTGTAATTCTCCTCAGCCTGTTTGACTGTGCTCCCGGCGAGGGTTACCCTGCTCTTGTTTGCTGAAAGATTCAACCAGGCCTGTTTAACTTCGATCAGTACACCGTCTTTCATCATCTGGTACTGATAATTGGTCTGCGAAAGTTCTGATTCGGCCTGCTGTGTCCTGTAGGAGGTGGCATTCCAGTTCCACAATGTGTAGGAGAGTGAAAGGGTGAGATCCCAGGTACCGTTGAATTCATCCTTTGTCGGGACGATCCTAGGATTGGGACGTGAGTAACTGTAATTACCCACAAGATAAACATCCGGATACCACGATGATCTGGTCAACTCAACCGCGGTCTCTCTGGAATTGATCCGCACGGCCATGGCTTTAAGTTCGGGACGTGTGCCCAAGGCCATTTTATTCGCGTCTTCGAGCGACTGAATCTCTGATTGGGGTGTTTCATCAGTAGTGGGTATTAAAATAAGCTCGGTTTCCATCGGGAGGTCCAAGGTGTTTAGCATGTTTAATCGTGCCATTTCAATCCCGTTTTCTGTTTCAAGTAACTGCACCTTTGTGGATGACAACTGAACCTCAAGTTTCAAAACCTCGTTTACCGTCACCAGTCCCTGTTTGTAAAAGTTGTTCAGATCCTTAAGGTGTAACTCGATGGTTTTGATATATTCTTCGATCACTTTTTTACCTTCTGTCACTTTATTCAGAGTCCAGAAAGCATTTGCAATATTATAGCGTAGTTTGCTCTTCTCTGCCTCAAGATCATAGAGTCCGGCCTGTATGCTCTGATCCGTCAGGTCTTTGTTAAGATCGATCTTAAAACCCGTGAAGAGGGGTTGTGTGAGGGTGAGTTTCGCAGAATAATTATCAAGAATACTGGGTGAAACAGTGAAAGACTGCATTGCGCCGCCTAACGGTATCGAGATGGTAAATGGGTCAACCGCACTAAGTCTTGTGTAACCCGCCTGGAGGGAGAGGCTTGGAAGTCCCGAGGTATTCACTTCCTCTCTTTTAAGGCGGCTGGTTTTAACTTTTTCTGTTGCGATCTTAATGTTTTTATTATTCTCCAGACCGTATTTTATACAATCCTCGAGTGACATCTCCATTCGTGATTGAGCGAGCGTCCCTATGGAAATCATGAATGCCAGAAGGAGTGATAAGACGGGTTTATTAAACATCTAAATACCTTGTTTTAGTTGATTCGAACCGGTTCACGCGCTTTATCAGAAGAAAACAGGCAGTTTTTCCCTAAATTTGTATAGGAAATTGCCTGTATTAAATTTTCTCCAAAGAGAAAATAAATTACTTAAAAGAATTCAGATAAAAATGAATATTGAATAAAAGTTCATCATTTATAAAGTTTTCATACGGAGTGTTAATTGGAGTGGATTTATCTTTTCATCGCGGGGTTGATGGAGGTCGGTTGGCCATTGGGATTTAAACTGTCTCAGACCAATGGAGAGGGATACCAAAAGTATCTTTGGATCGGTTTTTCGGTATTAAGCATGGCAGTAAGTGGATTTT
>RHKR01000150.1 GCA_008363265.1 Chlorobiota bacterium | reverse complement strand
ACCACCAACCATCGCGCCGGTGCATTTTCTGTTCAGGTAGAGGTTCCCAATCAAGAGCTCTTTTTTGGCTCGCATGAGGTGTTCACGGTTGTTCGAGTAAACCGCACCGGTGAGGCCATAGATCGTATTATTGCAGATCTTAAGAGATTCATCGAAGTTGGGAGACTTAATAATCGCGAGAACCGGTCCAAAAATTTCTTCCTGAGATATTCTCGCCATGGGATCGATATCCGCAAAAACGGTGGGTTTAATGTAGTAACCGTTACCCTCAGCCTTTTCGCCGCCATTGATGAGCCGGCCTTCGGTTTTTCCGATCTCGATGTATTTCAGAATGCTTCTTTCGGCAGATGCACTCACAACAGGTCCCATTCTGAAGTTGTCCTCAGCCGGGCCGATCTTAATGGCATCAACTCTTTCTTTGATTTTCTGAACCATTACGTCGTAAATTTTTTCATCGATGATGGCTCTTGAGCAGGCGCTGCACTTCTGTCCCTGGAAGCCGAAAGCGGCGGCAACGATTCCATCAGCGGCTGCATCAAGGTCGGCATCGGAATCAACCACGATACTGTCTTTTCCGCCCATTTCAGCGACAACTCTCTTCAGCCAGATCTGTCCGGGCTGGACTTTCGCCGCGAGTTCATTGATGTGGATACCCACTTCCATCGACCCTGTAAAGGAGATGAATCTCACCTTTGGATGGGCCACGAGGGTATCACCGACTTCAGCACCGGAACCCGGGAGGAAGTTAAGCACGCCATCGGGAACACCGGCTTCTTTCATGATCTCATAATAAAGGCGTCCCATCATCGGTGTTTCCGATGAAGGTTTCAGCACAATACAGTTTCCTGAAACGATCGCGGCAGATGACATTCCGGCAAGGATAGCGAAGGGGAAGTTCCATGGTGGAACGATAACGCCGACACCAAGCGGGATATAAACAAGTTCATTTGCTTCACCCGGAAGCGGGGTGATCGGCTGTTTCCCGGCATAACGGAGCATTTCGCGTCCATAGAACTCAAGAAAATCGATCGCTTCCGCAGTATCAGCATCAGCTTCACCGAAATTTTTGCCTGCTTCAAGAACCATCCAGGCATTGATCTCGAGTTTTCTTCTTCTCATGATCTCAGCACCTCTGAAAAGAAGTGCGGCTCTTTCTGTGGGGTCAACATACCGCCATGACTCGAATGCCTTCAGTGCTTCATCCACTGCCTTGTTGGCCAGTTCGACATCACCTTTGGAGAATACGGCGAGAAGTTCGTCTTTATTTGACGGGTTGTAAGTGTTTAGTTTTCTTTCGGTAACAACTTCTTTACCACCAATAATGAGGGGGTATTCGGTACCGAGTTTTTTTCTTACTTCATTGATCGCAGCTTTTTGTTTCTCGAAGTTTTCGGGATTTGTAAAGTCGATATATGATTCATTTACGAAAGGTTGAATATTCATTTGATCTCCTGTGAAAAAAAATTTTTCCATCTTTAAATTTAACCTTTAAAAGTCAAGCATCAAAAGGAAAACGGAGAGGCCGGATCGATTGGCAGAAAGCGGGGGAATAGTTATATTACAATCTTGAATTTTTGGTTTTTGGCTCTGCTAACAGGAAAGTGCCCAACCCCGTCAGATCCGGAAGGAAGCAGCGGTAAGCATGCATCCCGTGTAGTCAGAGCCATTTTTTTTAATCAAAGATATCAGGAGGTATAAAAAAGTGGAGTTTCCCGGCGCGTGATCTTGCTTTTCCGGGGAATGCGATTTTAGCGATTGTTCCGGGCTTGAAGTAAACCTCCAGTGCACCACCCCCACACGCATCCGCGATGAACAGGGAAGTCTCCGGTTCATGCATTACGAGCATTATATTTTCCGCTTTTATTGTCCCCAACAGTTCGTATATCTCAGTTATGGGGGTTCCGCCCTGTAACTCCCGGGCTATGGTTTTTTCGCCCTCAAACCGGAGTGTCTCAATGATGACATCCATCGTCTGTCTTGTTCGAAGAGCCGGTGATGAGAGGATCACTCCCGGAGGAGTTATAAATTTCAGCCAATTCGAAGCAGATGTTTCAATCAATCTCCTGCCTTCACCCGTGAGTTGTCTTTCGCCTCCAGGTCCGCTGCCAATGTATTCCGCCTCTGAATGTCTTACTACATAAATGTTCATTTTGTCGCACTGTTATTGGAAACAATTCAGGTTAATTGAATTGATCATGTAATTGATCAATGGAAAATTGTTTTTATAAAAAGCTTCCTTGCATCTAATTGCCACCAGATACTCTTCATTCTCACATCGTGCAAGAACGAAACGTGTAAGAATATCTTCTCTGGTCGCCGGAGCAGAGGCATAAAGCGAGTAGTTAAACTCGTCACTCAAGAGGTCAAATGTGACATTCCTGATGTATGCACGGACAGGGCTGTTCTTTTCGAGGTCGAAAATGAAGACTGAAATATCCTTGTTCTTCCGGGCGGCCACAGTTCCTGTAACTTTATCTTCAAAAAGTGTTTTAATCTCAACCCCGCTTTTCACCTCCCACTTCTCAGGAAGGTACATGCGAAGCAGATCGAATTTTGTGTTATAATATTTGGGGAGTTGTTCGGTTATCGGAACAGTCTCTTCCTTCGTGGTATATTTCTGCATGTGCGAGGTGAGTGTCTCTTTCCATTTAACCAGCTTATCAGAAAGTACACCTTCTTCGGTGTATTCAATCTTGACCGGCTTGAAAGAGGCTTTACTTCCATACAATTTGAATGAGACCCCGAGTGGCTCATTTTTTTTCGAACTTACAGTCATCGATCCGAAAAGGGTGGGGGATGAGACTTCTGTAAAGTTATCAAAGAGGAGCGAACCTCTTCCTTCTTTAATGTCGTATATTTTAATCTTTTCGGCATTGATGACCGTTTTAACGGAAAATTTCTGAACAACCGCGAAAAACTCCTTTTCGCCGATGAAAAGTTTTTTCAGAAGGAGCGATCCTGCCAAGTCCCTGTCCTGTAGAAGGAGGCCCAGTGTATCGTTGTAGATCAGGAATTTACTGTGCGCAGGATCTTTGTGCTGAATTAAAAGTCCGTAAAATTTCTCTCCATCCAGAACAACACTGTCGATCTCGGCTTTGCGATAGAATTTAGCATCCAGGATATTCAGGTCAAAAGGATCGCGGAGCCGTACTTCAGCCTTTTCATCCCCGTTTATATAGGCGTCGAACAGGGCGATTATCCCGCTGCCGCTGGTTTTTTCGACCTTAAAAACAGGTTCCGGTTTATCGCATCCCGAAAAAAGGAACAAAATCAGTAATGCGCCAATTAATATCGTATAATTATTTTTTTTCATCAGCAGCTTTGGTGGATTTATCCCCCGGGTTTTCTGTAACTGTATCTTTTGCTTTTTCAGTACCGGGAATATCATTAATGCCGGGAACCCTGATCGTTAGGTCGCCGGCCAGATGTTCGCTGTCGATCTTTGAACGGTAAAGGAGCATCTTTGCATCGGGCAGTTTGGAAATGTCTCCGATCGAAGTACCGCCGGAACCGAGGTTGGTATTGTCAATAACGATCTTCTGAGAGAAGAGCTCTTCAAGATCACCCTGATACAATTGGGCAAGACGTTTCTTGAAGAGAGCAGGAGCCTCTGCCGCGGTCGGTTTGTAGATGTAGGGATCATTCTCATCCACGAAGGAGATGGTTACGGCATTGTTTTCTCCTGAATGAACGAGAACCGGTGATCCAAATTCGACGAGCGAGAAGGCTATTTTTATATCCTCATTTGCGGTTCTCACGCACCCGTGCGAACTGGGCTGTTTGCCGAGGAAGACATAATACCCGGTACCGTCGAGTCCGTGAAGACCGATACCATGATTGAACTGCATCCAGTAATAAAGGTTACAATGGAAAATCGAAGAGACCGCCACTTCTGCTTTCGAAAAAATCGCGAAAACTCCCTGATTCGTGACTACACCATCATAGAGGGTGTTGGTACCGGTCGAAACCGGGAAACGGAACTTCTCACCCGACCTCATGATGACTTGCGCGTGCTGGGTTTTCAGATCGATCTCTATATACGATTTTTTTGTGGTGTAGAGAGTGTCTTTGATCTTCTTGTCCAGATAGCCAAGAAAGTTGATGCTGACCTTTCGGTGCAGTGGTGCCTTTTTGAGGGCCGGTTTTGGGATCTCGGCCATAGACAGGGCTATGAGAATCGAGAAAAACGAGAAAAATATCAGTACCTTGGTAACCTTGCTCATACTGTACCATGAAAGTGATTAAAAATAATTGATGCCTTCTTTTCACCTATAAGTGAAGTCAAAGTTTCAAGAGAAGCATTCTCCACCTCTCTGACGCTGCCGAGTTCAGCCAGCAGTTTTGTGGCGATTTTATCGCCAACCCCTTTGATCTCAAGCAGTTGAGTCGTAAGAGTTCTTTTGCTCCTTTTCAATCGATGAAAAGTTATTGCAAATCTGTGTGCTTCATCTCTCACCTGCTGCAGAAGTTTCAGCGCGGATGAGGTTTTCGGAATAATAACCGGTTCCGGGTCCTTAGGAAGAAACACTTCTTCGAGCCTCTTCGCGAGTCCGATTATCTCAAAATTCTTAAGACCAAGTATCCTCAGAGCATAGACGGCGGTTGATAGCTGTCCTTTGCCGCCATCTACCATGATAAGGTCGGGGAGTGGCTGTTTCTCCTCGATCAGTCGTTTATACCGCCGGCTGATAACTTCTTCCATACTTGCGAAGTCATCAGGACCACTGACGGTTTTGATAGTAAATTTTCTGTACAGCGATTTCTTCGGCTTGCCGTCGACAAAAACGACCATGCTCGCCACGGTATCAGTGCCCTGCAGGTTGGAGATATCGAAACATTCAATATGTCTCGGTAGCTTTTTAAGATAAAGATCCCTCTGAAGTGCTGCCAGGGTAAAAGGGACATTACCCTCTTTCTTTACTTTTTGGAGTTGGATATCCTTTAACTGAAGTGCCGCGTTCTCCCTGCTCATCTCCACGAGTGATTTAAGGTCGCCCCGCTTTGGAGTTGTCATTTTCACTTTTTTCCCCGACCGGTAGTTCAGCAGTTCTTTTATCTCATCCACCTCTTCTGGCTCCACTTCCGTGACCAGTTCGGCAGGTATATCGATGAAATCGTTATAAAATTGCTTGATGAAAGCTGTATAAACTTCTGAGAGTGCTCCTTCGGAAGCATTCTGGAGATGAAACTCTTTCTTCCCGATCAGTTTGCCCGATCTGATGTTCAGAACAGAGCAAGCTGCGTCTTTGGCTTCATAGGCAATTGCAATTACATCCCTGTCGACCTCATCATCGCTCACGATCCTCTGCTTCTCTGAAAAGGCACTTAGCTTTTCAAGTTTGTCCCTGTAGTCAGCAGCTTTTTCAAATTCAAGATCTGATGCGGCTTCGGCCATTGCGTGTTTAAATTCACGGATAAGTTCATCGACCCGTCCGCCAACAAGTTTGGTTACCTGATCGACCATCCTGTTATAGTCTTGCGCGGATTGATAGCCGACACAGGGTCCTTCACACTTTTTTATGTGATAATCGAGGCAGACCTTGTATTTCCCCGCGGCAATGGTTTGGTCGGTCAGGGGAAGTTTGCAACTTCTGATCTTAAATATCTGCGTGATCATTCTTAAGGCAGCACGCATGCTCTTTACATCGGTGTATGGCCCGAAATACCTTGATCCATCCTTAAAGACCCTGCGCGTTGGGTATATCCTGGGGAATTGCTCGGCCGTAACCTTGATGAAGGGATATGTTTTATCGTCTTTAAGGTTGATGTTGTAACGCGGCTTGAGCTTCTTTATCAGGTTGTTTTCAAGCACAAGGGCTTCGATCTCGCTGTTGGTGATGATGAATTCGAGATCTGCCGCCTTAGAAACCATCAGGTCTATCCTGTAACTGGGGTTTTTGCCGGAAAAATAAGATCTGACCCTGTTTTTCAGATTCTTGGCTTTCCCCACATACAGCACCTTGCCTGAGTCATCCTTGAACTGGTAGACTCCGGGATTATCGGGCAGGTTCTTGAGTGCGGTTTCTAACGCTTCTTTCATAACTTATTATATAGAATATAGCATCCGTAAATATAATAAATTAACTATACGATAAAAAGATAAAATCGAATAAAAAAAGGCTGCCGGGTTACCGGACAGCCTTCAAAGGTATGTTTTTTCTTCTAAAAAGCATAACCGGCAGATATGAATCCGAAAGTATTGGCGGCTCCGGTTGAGAGGTTCTTGAAGCCCTGCACGAGAACCTGATCGTTAACAGTGGCATCTAGGTTGAAGTTTCCGAACTTGAATCCAAG
>RHKR01000149.1 GCA_008363265.1 Chlorobiota bacterium | reverse complement strand
GGTCCGCAACGCGGCCGATCACGGCATCGAATCGCCGGAAGAGCGTCTCGCCGCTGGAAAACCGGAGACGGGCCGCATCACACTCGAAGCCGGGCACCGCGCGGGATATCTTACCATTGTTGTCTCCGACGATGGCAAGGGAATAGATGCCGAAAAGATCAGGAAAAAGGTTGTCGAAAAAGGATATCTTAACGCTGAAATGGCGGAAAGCCTCAGCAAATCAGAACTTCTGGATTTCCTCTTCCTCCCCGGTTTCACCACAAAGGGTGATGTTACAAAGGTTTCAGGCAGGGGAGTGGGGCTCGATATCGTCATGACCCTGATCCACCAGGTCGGTGGGAAAACCAAGATCGACTCCGAACCGGGACATGGAAGTTCGTTCACGCTGCAATTGCCGGTCACCCTCTCTGTGATCCGCGCGCTGCTGCTCAAGGTGAACAGCGAACTATATGCCATGCCACTTTCCCGTGTCGAAACCCTTTTCAGTATCAGGGAAGAGGATATCAACACGGTCGAAGACAGACAATATTTCAAGGCAGGCGAAGAAAACATTGGAATTGTAAATTTTGCAAGATTGATGAACCTCCCCGGCGAAAACGAGAAGGGGGAATTCATAAACCTCGCGGTGGTCGGCGACCGGACCTCGAAATATGCCGTGGCTGTGGATGCTTTCCTGGGTGAACGTGATCTTGTGGTAACAGCGATCGATGCCAAACTCGGAAAAATACCTAACATCTCATCGGCTGCAATTCTGGAAGAGGGTTCGATCGCGTTGATCATCGATCCCGATGACCTCGTACGATCGATCGACAAGTATGTATATGGTGCACGTCCCGACAAGGTTGCCGCGGGTATGATCGTGAAAGGGAAGTCGAAGTCGATTCTTGTGGTCGACGACTCCCTCACCGTACGCGAAGTGGAGAGAAAACTCCTCGAGAACAACGGCTATCGTGTAAGCACCGCGATCGATGGAGTTGACGGTTTCAACACACTCCAAAGGGAGAGTTTTGACCTGGTGATAACCGACGTTGACATGCCGAGGATGAACGGAATACAGCTTGTAGAGAAGATCAAGTCGGATCCGCGCTACAAGGATATCCCGGTTATGATAGTTTCATACAAAGACAGGGAAGAAGACCGGCTACGCGGGCTCAATGCCGGCGCGAACTATTACCTTACCAAGAGTTCGTTTCACGACGAGAGTCTGGTTAATGCAGTGATCGATTTAATAGGAGAAGCTGAATGAGAATAGGGATCGTTAACGATCTCTCTCTGGCTGTGGAAGCATTGAGGAGAGTTGTAAAATCAGTTGAGGGTTTCGAAATTGCCTGGGTGGCCTTCGATGGTAAACAGGCCGTTGAAATGTCCGTGAAAGACCCTCCTGATCTGATCCTGATGGATCTGATCATGCCCGTGATGGATGGTGTTCAGGCGACAGCGGAGATCATGAAAAAATCGCCATGCGCGATACTTGTGGTAACCGCTTCAGTTGGCGCCAATTCGGCAAAGGTTTTCGAGGCCATGGGGCACGGCGCGCTTGACGCGGTGGCAACCCCTGTGTTCGATTTCTCCGGTAATGCAACAGGTGCCACTGAATTGGTTAACAAGATACACTCGCTCAGGCGACTGATAAACGGAAAGAACTACTTCAAACCCGCGGTGACAAAGCCTGTGCGGAGCGAATCGCCTATTGTGGCGATCGGCTCCTCAACCGGGGGGCCCAAGGCACTTGCAACAATAGTTTCCGCTCTTCCCGCAAATTTTATCGCGTCCGTTGTTATCATTCAGCACGTCGACCAGCGGTTCGCAGAAGAGCTCGCCACCTGGCTTAATAAACAGACCTCGCTTACCGTCACAATTGCAGTGCACGGTGAAGCGCCGCAGGCGGGGAACATCTATCTCGCGGGTACAAACGATCATCTGATCATCGACCGCAGCGGACGCTTCGCCTATGTCGCGGAACCGAGGGATTACCCTTACCGCCCTTCGGTGGATGCCTTCTTTCAGTCACTCGCCGAGAACCGTCCGGGTCGCGACACCGCGGTCCTTCTAACCGGAATGGGCAGGGATGGCGCCGAGGGGCTTCTCAAACTTAAAAATCAGGGGTGGCTCACGATAGCACAGGATGAAACTTCGTCGATCGTTTACGGTATGCCAAAGGCAGCAGTTGAACTTGACGCGGCCAAAAAAATACTCACCCCGGAAAAGATTGCACAGGAATTGACCCTCCTGTATGGAAAAAAGGAATAGTTTATGCTCCAGACGAACAAAGAATTAACAAAGTTCAAGATAAAGGTTCTTTTGGTTGACGACCAGCAAATAGTCGGCAGCGCGGTGTCAATGATGCTCGCGAACGAGAAGGATATCGAATTTCACTTCTGCCAGGAGCCCGCGATGGCTCTCTCGGTGGCTGAGGAGATCGAGCCTACCGTTATCCTGCAGGATCTGGTTATGCCCGATATCGACGGGCTCACACTCGTTAAGTTTTTCAGGGGGCATCCACGGCTGAAGGATGTTCCTTTGATCGTCCTCTCCTCGAAGGAAGAGGCGATAACCAAGGCCGATGCCTTTGAGGTCGGCGCTAACGATTATCTGGTGAAGCTTCCCGACAAGATCGAGTTGATAGCCAGGATCCGTTACCACTCCCAGGGTTACATCGCCCTGATGGAAAGAAACGAGATGTACCAGGCACTGCTTGAGAGCAAGGAAGCCCTTGCCCATGAGCTGAACCGCGCTGCCGAGTATGTGATATCACTCCTCCCTTCACCACTAAAGCAGGGAGTTGTGAGGTCGCAATGGAAGTTCGTACCCTCCGCTGATCTTGGCGGTGATTCATTCGGTTATCACTGGATCGATCAGGAGCACTTCGCCGTTTATCTTCTTGATGTCTGCGATCACGGGGTTGGTCCCGCGCTCCTCTCGGTATCGGCGCTCAATGTGCTGCGCAGCCAGACACTTCCGAACACGGATTTCCGCGATCCCGTCTCTGTGTTGAACACCCTGAACGAGACTTTTGTAATGGAGAAGCAGAACAACCTCTACTTCACGATCTGGTACGGAGTGTTTAATAAAACCACCCGTGAGCTCACGTACGGAAGTGCTGGCCACCCGCCCGCCCTCCTCTACGAACCGGGCGGCGAGGTGAAAGAACTGATCACCAAAAACCTTATCGTGGGCCATCTGCCGAAGTTCCCGTACAAATCGGCAAAAGTCGGGGTACCTGAAGGATCAAACTTCTACGTCTTCTCCGACGGGGTTTACGAAGTTGAGGTGTCGCCCGGAAAGATGTGGACGCTTGAGGAGATGAGTGATCTTCTGAAGATGCAAAAGAACGAGGAAGACAGCGAACTGGAAGGCCTCTATGATCATATTATGGTCCTTAACAACGATGCCAATCTGCCTGATGACTTCTCAATACTTAAACTGAAATTCTAAGGAGACTGTTTGACCAAGCCCTTTTCATTTTTTCTCCTCCTTCTCTCATTTGCCGCTCTGGCTCAGGATCTTCCCAAAGGCCTGACCCCCGAAGAGAAGGAGCAGATGAAGACCTATGTTGTCCCATCTTCAACAGAAGGTGTGCAGTCACCCCCTTCGTTCCCGGTAAGAACAATGGCCGAGTGGGAAACCCTCGGCGGGTTGATAATTACATGGACAAGTTATCAGTCGATCCTCAGACAGATAGTTGATCACGCGCAAGAGGAAGTTCCGGTATATATTATCTGCTCCGACTCGAACAGTGTGAAAAGTTACCTGACCCAGGGCGGCGTGCCGCTTAACAACCTGAATTTCATCCTCGCGCCTTTCAACTCGATCTGGGTCAGGGACTACGGTCCCTGGACCGTCTATGGCGGCGGGGTTGATTCACTCCTTTTGGTCGACTGGGTTTACAACCGCCCACGACCCAGCGACGACGCCAGCCCGCAGGCGTTCGCCAACCGTTACGGTGCCGTGCTGCACGAAACCACTCTTGAGCCTTACAGATTTGTAGCCACAGGTGGAAACTTCATGGCCGATGGTCTCGGTACCGGCTTTTCATCGAAGCTTATTCTTAGCGAAAATTCATCCAAAACCGAGGCGCAAATAAATGCGATAATGTCATCCTTCATGGGGATCAACCGTTACATCAAAATGGATGTGCTCCCTTATGACGGGATACACCACATCGACATGCATATGAAACTCCTCGATGAAGAAACCCTCCTCGTTGGTGAGTACCCGCAGGGGGTTTCCGACGGCCCGCAGATAGAGCTGAACCTTCAGTATGTGAGGAACAATTTTCTCTCACCGTTCGGCAGACCATATAAGGTTGTCCGCATTCCAATGCCGCCTGATAATCTGAACAGGTATCCAAGTCAGGGTGGTGACTACCGCACCTTCACCAACTCAGTTTTTGTGAATAGAACGGTTATTGTTCCAACCTATGACGTACGGTACGACACCACCGCGCTGAGGATCTACCGCGAGGCACTTCCCGGATACAAGGTCGTGGGGATAAATTCAAACTCAATTATTCCCGCCAGCGGAGCGATTCACTGCATAACCAAAGAAACCGGGATAAAAGATCAGATACATATTGTTCACGACCGTGTGCAGTTGCTTCAACCCGCCCCTGGGCTGGGCTATCCAATAAAAGCTTACGCGAAGAGCAAACTTCCCGTTACACAGGCACTGCTTTACTATACAACCGATACCCTGACGGGATGGAACAGTGTACCACTGCAGTCACTTCCCGGTGACTCAATTCTGGCTTACATCCCTGAAATGCAGCCGGGTATGGACGTGTTTTACTACTTTTCAATCAGTACCCAGGCGCGGACGGTCACCAGACCCATCACCGCCCCCTACGGATACTTCCGGTTTTCAACCGACGCTCCACTCCCTGTTGAACTGACATCATTTGACCTCTACACCATGAATGGTGATGTGGTGCTTCGATGGTCGACCGCCTCGGAACTGAATAACCGCGGCTTTGAGGTGGAAAGAAAGACGGGTGAGCCGGACGAATGGAGGAGAGTGGGGTTTGTTCCGGGCAACGGAACCACACTCAGAACGGTCAATTATTCATTCACCGACAAGGCCCCGGGCAGCGGGGAGATGCATTACCGTCTGAAACAGTTCGATCACGACGGAACGGTTAAGATTTATAATGGCTCCTCCGTGAACGTTGAGGAGTTCGGGTACGAACTTTACCAGAATTATCCCAATCCGGTGAGTTCCGGTGATCCGTCAACGGTGGTATATTTCACGCTTAAGGAAGATAGTTATGCGGCGCTGACGGTTTATAACGCGATCGGTGAAGAAGTGATGAAGCCGGTGGTTTCTGTCATGGGCAAAGGAATACACAGGGTCGATATCCCAACCCGGGAGCTTACAGCGGGTGTTTATTTTTACAGGCTGGAAACCATTCCGCAAGGAGGCAACGGTAAAGGCACACTGATAAGAAAAATGATAGTTACTAACTGAACTGATTTAGATAAAAGAAGCAGGAGGGAGGCCTCCGCCCTGCTTCAATGCGATCAATTAATCAGTCAGGTATTAAACTTATTTCTCTTTCTTTTCTTTGTCTTCGGGTTTCCCGTCGGCCATCGTAAGACCGAGTCCGCCGTGGTCAAGAACAATGTTATGCTCCGCAGCCTTCTTGTGAATCCTGTATCCATCTATGGCTATCACTACGGCAAATGTCAATAATACTAACAGAACTACCATGATTTTCTCCTCTCGGGGCTCTTGTGTAACATGTTTGCTTATTTATATGCAAATAACGTGCCAAAAAATCACAGCAACGTGTAACTACCTGTAAAACAATAAGTTACGGCGATTCACCATTTGAGAGGAAAACCAGAGTTTGTTGAATAATTCAACAGCAAAACGTGCGATTTCCCTTAACTCCTTATAAAACAAAGAGTTATGGGTGTTAAAGATTTCAACACACTCTCCATCCTGTGTAAAAATAATACACCACTACTCAAACGAAAGTCGAAAAACTTTTTAATCAGACAAAAAAATCAATATTTTAGCAGTACACAAATATTATTTCTACTACTTTGAACTATCCGGTGCTTAACAACCCGCTTAAATTTATGCTGTTCACAGCATTGCCGCTGATCATACTCCTGTTATCGGGGTGTGGTGAAGGCGGGGATGCCGGTGGTTCACAATCCTTCTCCGGTCTCTACAGAACACTGGAGAAACTTCCTCAAAACGATCCCTCATATTCAATTCTGCTCGATTCCCTTATCCATATTGCGGAAAAGGATGGTGAACCTGAAGAAATGGTAAAGGCACTTACGCTGAAGGGTGAA
>RHKR01000626.1 GCA_008363265.1 Chlorobiota bacterium | reverse complement strand
TGAGTGACATCGAAGAGAAGATGAGATCGATCAGCAAAATAGAGCTCTTTTCAGTATCAGGTGATTTCAGAAGAAGCATGGAAGTTATCTCGCAGCTCGAATTCGTAATAATGACAAAAGATACTGCCACCGTACTCACTGAACTTAGGGACGTGCTTGCTCTGCCTGATCTTGAGTATGGCACTGTCTCCAGCTATAAAGGGAAAACAAAACTGCTTATTCATCTGGAAGAAGAACAGGCCGGATTTTTTAGAAAATTATACACAACCACCGGTTCATCAGAGTTTGTTCAGAAGTATGATGCAAAGATATCGATCGGAAAAGAAGTGAACTCTGAAGTGGATATTTTTGATTATTTCGGCTTTGAATACATTATTCCCGAGATGCGGGAAGCCGGCCTGCTGCCCCGGATTCATGATGCGAGATTTGAAGGTTCCGACCTCTTCCCTGAAGATTTTAAAGGTTGCTTCCACTTCCACACAAATTATTCGGACGGATCAAACACGCTTCAGGAGATGGTATCAGCCGGAATTGCAATGGGATACGATTACTTCGCAGTTTGTGATCACAGCAAAGCTTCTTTTCAGGCGAATGGATTAAGTGAAGAGAGGGTGTTTCAGCAAAAGGAAGAGATATCAAGAGTTGCTGATGCTTTGGGAGTAACCATATTTCACGGGATAGAGGCGGACATTCTAAGAGACGGTACACTCGACTATGGCGATGAATTTCTGAACAATTTTGATTTTGTCGTTGCATCGATCCATTCCCGTTTCTCCCAGAACAAAGAGGATATGACCGCGAGAATTATCAGGGCCGTGGAAAACCGGCATGCGGATGTTCTGGGGCACCCCAGTGGCAGAATACTGTTGGAGAGACCTGAATTTGAGGCCGACTTCGACAAGATCATCGACGCCTGCAAGGCGAACGATGTTGCCCTTGAGATCAATGCATCAGCCTACAGGCTTGATCTCGACTGGCGAAGGATTTACAGGGCCCGGGAAATCGGGTGTAAATTCAGTATAAATCCTGATGCGCATTCAACCACACAACTTAAAAGTGTTGAGTATGGTATCCGTATCGCCCGAAAGGGAGGTATGGACAGAAATGAGGTAATTAACTGCCTCGCACTCGATGAATTCAGACAATTCATCAGGAGAAAATGATGATAACAGTATCAATTGAAAATGAAACCGCAGTTCTAACCCTGGCAAGGGAAGAGTGCGGGGAAGGCTTTTTCAGCGGGTGCAGACCTGCAGTACCTTCAGGATCTTAGAAAGAACGGAATTGCTGACAATGACCTCGATTCCTCATTAATAACCGAATTGATTCTTACTGTATACGAGTCGTACAAACCCACTATAGCGGCAGTTAATGGTCCTGCCATAGCAGGTGGTTGTGGACTCGCAACCGCCTGCGACTTCATCGTGGCGGATGCGGAAAATGCAATGCTTGGCTACAGCGAGGTAAAAATAGGTTTTCTTCCTGCAATAGTATCATTTCTGTTGCTAAGACGAATAAGTGAGTTCAAGGCAAGACAGCTTCTGATATCCGCTGAGATCCTGAATGCCGAGCGCGCCCTTCAGATCGCCGAGGTTCTCCAGAAAAATGTACGTCCCGCGCGCGACG
>RHKR01000148.1 GCA_008363265.1 Chlorobiota bacterium | reverse complement strand
AATTTTGATATCGCATCTGTAGCACCACTCGTGGTCGAGGCAGCCGCGAAAGGGGACAGGATCGCGGGTCTGATACTTGATGAGGAATCTGACGGTTTAATAGATCATATAAAAGCAATGAAGATCAAATTCGGTTCAGAGCAACTGAAACTTTCACTTGTGGGCAGCGTGCTTACGAAACCGAACAAATTTTCGGAACTGTTTAAGAAAAAACTTGCCGAAAGGCACCCCGATGTCCTCCTTCAGCAGACAGAACTTCCTCCAGTGATGGGGGCCGTTTATCTGGCGATGGAGGAATAAGAACTTAAGAACTTGAGAACCTAAGAACTTAAGAACTTGAGAACCTAAGAACCCAAGAGTTTAGAATTTTCCTAAGTTCCTGAGTTCCTAAGTTCTTAAGTTCATAAGTTCATAAGTTCAAAAAAAACAATAATTTCATACAAGCAAAGAAGCCGGCATGAGCAAAAAAGAACACAGACACCCGTGGGCGTGGATTCCCTCGCTATACTTCGCGGAAGGAATTCCTTACGTTATCGTGATGACCGTTTCGGTCGTAATGTACAAAGATCTTGGAATATCGAACACTGATATAGCCCTGTATACCAGCTGGCTTTATCTTCCCTGGGTAATTAAACCGCTGTGGAGCCCGGTGGTTGACATCGTGAAAACAAAAAGGCTTTGGACGGTGGCAATGCAGGGGATGCTTGCCATCGGTTTCATCGGGGTCGCCTTCACGCTGACACTTCCGATAGCCGACTTTTTCTGGCCCTCCATCATCTTTCTTGGGTTGATGGCTATTGCCTCCGCCACTCACGATATTGCCGCTGACGGATTTTACCTCCTTGCACTGGACAAGGAGAAACAGTCGTTCTTCGTCGGTATCAGAAGTACATTCTACCGCGCCGCCACACTATTCGGGAACGGTGTTCTTGTTTTCATGGCGGGTTACCTCACCAAGGAATATTTCAAGGGTGATGCCGAGCCGGCATGGATGGTCGTGTTCGGAATTGCTGCCGCGCTGTTTGCAATCTTCTTTGTTTATCACAAATTCATGCTTCCATACCCTGCTGATGACACCCCCAGGGCAGAAGAAGGGAAGAACAAGATAAAGGAATTCTTCCTTGCTTTCTCTGAGTTCTTCAAGCAGGAGAAGATCGGCCTTATACTTTTCTTCCTCCTGGTTTACCGCCTGCCCGAAGCGCAGCTTGTTAAGATGGTTGCCCCATTCCTGAAAGACCCTGTTGAAAAAAGCGGAATGGGCCTGACCAACGAACAGTTTGCCATAGTTTACGGAACCGCTGGCATCATCGCTCTTACAGTAGGGGGTATACTGGGTGGAATCGCCATTTCAAAGCACGGGCTGAAGAAATGGATCTGGCCAATGCTGATTGCCATGCATCTCCCCATAGTCGCCTTCTGGTATCTGGCGGCGACACCTCCCCACGCTGTTTTTGATATAGCTGTTGTGGTCGTTATCGAGCAGTTCGGCTATGGATTCGGATTTGCTGCCTACCTCGTTTACATGATGTACGTTTCCGACAACAAATACAAGACATCCTCCTATGCGATCTGCACGGGATTCATGGCCCTGGGTATGATGATCCCCGGAATGTGGAGCGGTTGGCTTGAGGAGACAGTCGGTTACGAAAACTTCTTCCTGATAGTTCTGCTGACCGCGATCCCGAGCGTTTTCGCAGTCTGGCTGATGCCTTTGGATAAGGATTACGGAAAGAAATGATTATCCTAAGGAAGGCACCACTGTTTCCGGCACTGGTATTGTTCTTCCTCCTGCTCCCGGGTTGCGGCAGTGATGAAAAGATACCGGTTCGTGAAAACGTTAACAATGTCGCGGCTGATGAGGTCGAAATTGTCCCCAATGGATCACCTGATGCATCTGAAATATTTCCGGAGGGGCCTGACCCGTTCATCGACTCGATCATGAGCTCGATGACCCTCTTTGAGAAGGTCTCACACATGATGTTTCCCGCGCTTCAGCCGGGGGTTAGAACAAAGGACTGGCTTGAGAACCGCCACTTCCAGAATTATAAGCCGGGTGGTTTTGTTCTCTTCGGTTCAAGCATGAGGAAAACCGCGGAGATGATAAGGGAGATGCAGGCGATCTCGAAGATACCCCTGATGTTCGCAGAAGACTTTGAACGGGGAGTTGCCATGCGAATAAACGGCTCGAAAACCTATCCCTATAACATGGCACTTGGAGCCGCCGGATCACCCCAACTTGTCTATGAGATGGGAAAAAGGATCGCCGCTGATTCCAAAATACTGGGTGTGCACTGGAACCTCAGTCCAGTCGCTGATGTGAACAACAATCCCGGCAACCCGATCATCAACGTCCGTTCGTTCAGTGAATCTCCCGAACTGGCCGGCGAACTGAGTTTAATGATGGTGAGGGGTCTTCAGGCGGGGGGGATGCTCTCTTCACTTAAACACTTCCCCGGACACGGCAACACGACCATCGATTCCCACTCAGACCTCGCGGTGATCCACGGAAGTAAAAAGGAATTTCTTGAGACCGAGATAAAGCCCTTCAAAGTCGCGATTGATGGCGGGGCATACACTGTCATGGTAGGGCACCTCGGTGTGGATGCGTACAACACCTCTGATACCGCGGCCACGCTTTCACATAACATAATTTCAGGATTGCTCAGGAATGAACTCGGTTTCAAGGGGATAGTGAACACTGACGCCATGAGTATGAAAGCGATCTCAAAGTATTACAAGCCGGGGGTTGCCGCCGTGCTTACCGTTAAAGCCGGCACTGATGTTATCATGGCTTCACCCGAGCCTCTTGAAGGAATTAACGCGATTGTCACGGCGATCAAAAGAGGCGAGATCACGGAAGAAAGGATTGACAGGTCGGTCAGGAAAATTCTTCAGGCCAAGAGATGGGCGGGTGTCTTTGAACCGTTATCGCCTCTCTCAGCGGTTGATAAGTTGTTCAAGGAGAAAGAGATCGATGAAATTTCGAAGGACCTTGCGATCCGTTCGATCACTCTACTAAAAACCGACGATTCGATATTTCCTTTAGACAAGAAAAAGAAATATTTCCATCTGATCCTTCGTGACGGGCGGGATTTCCCGAACATCAAGAGGTTCAAGGAAGAACTCAATAAAAGAAACAGCCGGATCGAGACTTACGACCTTCCTCCGAACCCTGACAAAGACGACCTGAATATCTACGAAGAAAAGATCGCGAACTATAATGAAGTGATCGTTTCGGTCTATCTTCAGGTCAGGCAGTCATCCGGAAGGATCAATCTCACGAAAGATGCCGCAGGACTGATAAACGCGCTTAAGAAAAAGGGGAAGAAAGTGATCGTGCTGGCACACTCTCACCCCTATATTCTGATGGATATTCCCAATGTTGATGTATTCGTGACCAACTACGGTGCTGAGCTCTCCGGTGAGATGGCCCTCGCCGCAGCGGTATTTGGCGAGAACAACATTTCAGGCAAACTCCCGGTTTCCCTCCCCGGTACTCCCTACAAGTTTGGAACCGGGATCGACCTCCTTAAAGAGAGAGGGAAAACGCTTGGTCTGCAGGGAATTTACGATCAGATCGACGAACTTGTAATGAGCGGTATCAGGGATTCTGTCTTCCCAGGTGCCGCCATAGTTGTGATAAAAGACGGGAAACTCTTCTACGAGAATTCGTACGGCCGTTTTACCTACGACTCCGGTTCAGCGGAGGTGAAACTGAACTCCCTGTTCGATATTGCCTCTCTTACCAAGGTTACCGCGACCACATTCGCAGTCATGAAACTTTATGAGGAGGGGAGGATATCGCTCGACTCACCCGTTGCCCAATACATGCCTGAGTTTAAAGACAAGCCAACTGTTACTGTCAGAAGCATTCTCCTCCACAACTCCGGACTTCCTGCTTCAAAGATTTACTATAAACTTGGTCTGCAGGGTCAACAGATAATCGACGACATCTGTAACACACCCCTTGAGTATAAAACCGGTTCAAAAACCGTTTACTCCGATCTCGGGATGATAATTCTCGGGAAGGTGGTGGAAAGAGTTACGGGAGAGGATTTCGATGATCATCTGAGAAGAGTGCTTTGGGCTCCGGCCGGAATGTCGATGACGCGCTTCAATCCGGATGATGCGAATATCCCCTTTTGTGTTCCGACGGAGATCGACGATTATTGGAGATTCAGACTTGTTCAGGGCACCGTTCATGATGAAAACTGCACACTGTTAGGCGGAATTAGCGGGCACGCCGGTATTTTTTCAACCGTTCAGGACGTTGGCAAATTCATGCTTATGCTCCTGAATGGAGGCTTGGCCGGCGGCGAACAACTGATCAAACCTGCCACTATTGCCACTTTCTTAAAAAGGGGTGGTGGAAAATCATCCCGTGCCCTGGGTTGGGATACAAACTTTGAGCACAAAGGGTTGGGTGGAAAGAAGTTTCCCGTTTACTCATTCGGCCACACCGGCTTCACCGGCACTTCCATTTGGGCTGACCCCGTCAGCAAATTCGCTCTTATACTTTTCACCAACAGGGTGCATCCCACACGCGATAAAGAGGGGATGAAGGCTTTCCGTTTGCGATACCACGAAGCCCTCGCCTCACTTCTCCTTCATAAATAGTTGATATTCCCATTATTTTTTCAAATATTTACTTGTTCGATTTTAGAATATTGGAGAAACTGTGCATCATCATGCGAATATCAGTAATGTAAAGCCACTGCTTCAGAGCTATACCCTCGATGGAGACCTGATTGTCTGCATCTTCAGATGTGGGGTTACGGGGCAGAAATTTGCCGCGATGTCACATCTGCCCACCAAGATAGACGAACCGGTATTCCGCGGAAATGATGAAAGCGCGTTTAGCAACATCCGTTACGCGCTCACAAGGACATTCCAAAAGGTGATCAACGGAAGATTCGGCAGCCGGCTTTATGATGATGAAAAATTTTTTGATCAGAGAGCGATACTTGAAGACAAGGTTACACCTCCAGCAGAAGATGCCGTAAATTCAGGAATTGTCGCCGCTTTCACTTCGATCCTCTCACACTTCAGTTGGGACAATGAGGCAGCTGGATGGGTGGCACTCCCCGGAAACGCGACCAAAGTTTACGGCTTCGAGCGGATACTCGCTGAGGGTAAACCGGTAAGTGACGAAGAAAAACAGTTTCTTAGCAAGGTGCTCTTGATGGTTGCGGGTGCTGACGACACGCTGAAAGAGATCGAAAAACTTTTTCTTTTCGATTTTGTCTTCCCGATCCCCAAAACGGTGAGTGAAATCACCCTTCAGGGAGGGCTAACTCAGGAGGAGTGCTCCCGGATCAGACGGTTCGAGTTTAAAAAAGCCGTGATCCTCTTCGCGTGGGCGATCGCGCTCACCGACAGGGAGCTTGACACCAGGGAAGCCGATCTGATAGTTGAGGCGGGGCGCATGCTCCAGCTCGACGAGTTACTCGTAATGCAGCTTTGTGAAACCGCGGGGAGATTCGTGCTCGTGAAATACCTTGAACACCTCTCATCAGGTTTAACCGACAGTGAAAAAATAAGATCGAAGGCCAGGGAGATCTCTAAAATACTGCTTCTTAACGAAAAGGAAGCGGATGAGGTGATCAGCAAATACTTCGCTGATTGATCATCCTTCTTGATAATTTACAGTAAAAAATTCAGTTAATGAAATTTATTTCCAGCTTTTTCGAGATCGAAAAGCACGGGTCGTCAGTGAAGACAGAAGTTCTTGCCGGCATCACCACGTTCTTCACGATCGCCTACATAATCATAGTTAACCCAAAAGTTCTGGCAGTCGCGGGTATTCCCGAGCAGCCCACCATGGTGGCAACAATTCTTGTTGCTTTTACCGGTACATTCCTGATGGGTGTGTACGCTAAACGTCCCTTCGCCATAGCGCCCTACATGGGGATGAACGCGTTCATCGCCTACACAGTGGTTAAGGTGATGGGTCACACCTGGCAAACCGCGATCGGCGCTATCCTGATCAGCGGGGTGATCCTGGTGATCGCCACGGTAACGGGTGTTAGAACATGGCTGGCGAGATCGATCCCCGAATCGCTTAAACTTGCCTGCACCGTTGGTATCGGATTCTTCCTCACACTTATCGGTCTGGTTAAGTCGGGTATTATCGAGGGCGCGATGAGCCCACCGGTTAAGATCGGAAAGTTTGATCAGCCTGAAGTGCTGTTCGCTATTATCGGATTTGTTCTCATTGCCCTTCTGATGATGAAGAAAGTGAAGGGGTCGATCCTGATCGGGATTCTCGTTATCACATTTATCGGCTTCATCAGCGGCATGGAAGACATCCCTGAAGAATGGGTCAGCATGCCCCCGGGTA
>RHKR01000147.1 GCA_008363265.1 Chlorobiota bacterium | reverse complement strand
GCTCTTTGCCAGGAAAGCCGCGCCTCGCATCCCCGCGATCACCGAAATTCCGTGTTTAACTGAAAATCCCGAAACAGATTCAATAGCATGACCGAAAGTATGCCCGAGATTAAGCGCGTGCCGCGTTTTCATGTCAAGTTTATCCTCTGACACAACCCAATTCTTGATGTGGGCTGACCTGCTGATAAGATAGAGCAGGTCTTCTTCACGAATATCGAGGCTGCCGTCAAGTTTTCCGTAACAGTGGTTGAAAAAATCAGCATCAAGAAGGGCATATTTCAGAACTTCCCCCATTCCGCTAAGCAGGTCTTCCCTGTCGAGGGTTTCAAGGAATTTTACGGATGTTATAACGGATTCAGGCTCATAAAAACTGCCGATGAAATTTTTGTACTTGTTGTAGTTAACGCCGGTTTTCCCGCCAATACTGCTGTCGACCATTGCAAGAAGTGTTGTCGGCACATGCACAAGTTTTGTACCACGCATGAATGTTGACGCCGCGAACGAACCGGTATCACCTGTTATTCCACCACCGACAACTATGATGCAACTGCCTCTGTCCGCCTGCCCGGAAAGGAGGAAATCGTAAATTGAAAAGATCGTTTCGAACGACTTGTTCTCCTCCGAAGCAGAAAATTCGTACACATTTGATCCGTTCACGAATCCTGCAAAAAAATCAGCGTACAGTCCCCTTACTTTCTTATCGATTATGTAGTAACAGTTATACTTTTCATGGTACTTACTCAACTGCTCTTTTATTTTATCGAGCGAAGAAAGGAGTGCGTAGTTGAAGGAACCGTTGTTGCTTTCGATTGTAATATTTCTCAATTTTTTCTTTTCCTCTCCGGTTTCCGTGACCGGATCCGGTTTATTATCCTGTCGATGCTCTTCCCAAAATTATCAGCTTCGGTTTCAACTGTTATATCTGCCGACTCATAGCCCGGTTTTCTTATCTCAAAAAGGGTTTTTAATTTGGCCATGGCTTCTTGCTCCGTCATCTCCGAGTCGTTCTCCGACCTGAAAAGGGGGCGGGTGGTCTTCTTCTTAACGCGGTGGTAAATGGTATTAAGATCAGCTTTAAGGTAAACCAACAGACCGGTCTCTTTACAAAGCCGGAGGTTCGCACCGTCTATCAAGCTTCCGCCCCCGAGAGAAATTACTGCCCCATCCCGAGCGCTGAGTTCCATCAATTTCAAAACTTCAAGTCGTCTGAATTCAGCCTCGCCTTTCTCCAGCACGATTGCCGCGACGGTACAGCCCTGATCCTTCTCGATCTCTTTATCAATGTCGAAGAATTCCCAACCGAGGCAATTTGCTACAACCCTCCCCAGAGTGGTTTTGCCTGTTCCCATGAAGCCTGTGAGGTAGATGCGTTGATGATACATCTAGATCAGAGCTTCACTTTCAGCCCAAGGAAAAATATAGTGCCTTCAAGCGATAATTTTTGGTTGAATAAGTCTGATCCCAGTCTTACCGGCATGCCATTATGGATTCCGGTGACACTTTCATACGACCCTTTGAACTCCATCTCAGGATCACGGAACTTCATGGAAAACGATAAACCTGCGTTC
Source organism: Chlorobiota bacterium (assembly GCA_008363265.1). Classification (GTDB taxonomy): domain Bacteria; phylum Bacteroidota; class Ignavibacteria; order Ignavibacteriales; family Ignavibacteriaceae; genus UTCHB3. The sequence goes on along the minus strand of RHKR01000147.1, from coordinate 4,774 downwards.
CGGGTGAAAAAATAATCAATGCCTGAAACAATATGGATCCCGTATCCCGTTTTTGAACCTCCGGAACCGGGTTTTATCCCCGCCACTTCCCTTAGAGAAGATGTGAAATAGAGCCCTCCACCTCCGCCGATAAAAACCCTTATCTGTTCGGTGCTGAATGGTAGTGTGTAGTTCAAAGTAAGTTCCAGAGGCACGAACGTGTAGCCGTCTTTTACCGGAATGAAAATTGTACCAGCCTCACTGTCGACTGTCTGCCCGTAAAACTCACTTTTTTTTGTTGCATACTCGACTGAAATAACCCCCTCGATGCCGTCACTGAAACTGTAACCCAAAGAGATCTGAGGAAATACAAATGAACCGAGTGAAACCTCCGCTTCACGCAGATCAAAGTCGGAAACCCACGGATACGGTATCAGGCGTGAGGCCGTACCATACCCTGCCCCCACAGAGAGGGAGAACCCCTGCTGCGGGTATATGGCAACTGAGACGGTTATTGCGATCGCGGCGATGAGAAAATTTTTCATTCAGAACTATAATTTATCACTCCCGGCTCTATATAAAAAACCCCACCGGGGTTCGCGTTGCGCGGAACACAAGGTGGGGCTTAAAATAACTTATCAGTTTTGAGGATAAAACTTGACGTTCGCCTCTTTTTTCATGATCTCCATCCACTGCTGGAAGGCCATCTGACGACGCTCACCAAGGATCTGATCCCTGAGTGTGTTTCTCTGAGCGAGGTAATTCTGCTCGTTAAAGTTCTGTCTCATCTTTACATTGATGAGGTAGTAGCCTCTGAGTCCTTTAACCGGTCCGGTGATCGTGTTCGGTTGGGCCTTTGAAGCTGCGAAACTGAAACCGTAATCCATTCCAAGCCCGGGGATGTTTCCGGCAACTGTGAATGAATCTGCGGTACCGAAACGGATGTTCTTGTCGATCGAAGGAGCTTTTGAAAGGTCGTTTCCGATCTTCCCCTTAACAGCATTAAGCGCTGCAAGAGCCATTTCGAACTTCTTCTGTCTGATAACAGCAGTGGTAAGTTCTTCTTTAACCGACTCAAACTTCTTCACTCCGGCGGTGTTCACTTCGCTGATCTGAGCGATCACGACCTGATCACCAACAACGGTAACAGGAAGGAAATCGTTAAGACCCTCTTTGAAGGAAAGCGCAACGAGGTTCCTGCTGTAGCCAAGTCCCGGAACGGCGGCCACATCGGAAGTAAAAGGGGTGGTTTCCTGAGCAACTAGATTTTTGCTTTTGGCGGCTGAATCAAGACCAATTTTGGCGCCGAGAGCAAGGAGATCTTCAGCATCCCTTCTCACAAGATTCAAAGTTGCGGGTGAGTAGGTTAGCTTCTTTGTGATCTTTTCGATCACATATTTTTTGGCAGAACGCTCTGAAACCCTGATAATGTGGTAACCATAGTCGGTTTTAACCGGAGCTTGAACCTCGCCAACAGGGCCGTTGAAGCAGGCATCTTCGAATGGTTTAACCATAGCGCCTTTACCAAACCATCCAAGGTCTCCGCCATTTGCAGCAGAACCCGGATCCTGCGATACTTCTTTGGCAGCCTGTGCAAAGTTCTTCCCTTTTTTCAACTCTTCGAAAAGTTTGTTCGCGGCATCAAGATCAGCCTTGTCGTCACCGGTCTTGGGAAGAAGGATGTGGGATGCTCTCGCGAAAACTTCAGTTCCCTCGATCACACTGGAAATTTTGTAGATGCCCATTTCACCTTCACCGGCTACAGGACCAATTACATCACCCGCATTGATGTCACCCTTGTAGTTTTTCAAACCAATCGGCATCATATTAACGGCAACTGTATCTTTGGTGTAAGGTGATTCACTTTGGCTCTCAACAAAACTCTGGAATGTTGAGCCAGTATCCGATTTGATACGGGAGAGAACGTTCTTCAAAATGGTTGTGACCGCCTGCGTGTCTTTTTCGGAAGGCAGTATCTTCATAGCCAGGAATTTAAGTTTCCGGTTTGCATCCTGACGGTAGAGATAACTGTTCTTATTGTAAAATTCTTTGAGTTCGTCATCAGTGGGTTTCACGGTCGAATCGGGATATACATTGAGGTCGATAAGAGCATAATCAGCGCTCATCTTGACATCCTGATCGCGGAACTTCCTTCTGATCTCGGCATCAGTGACAACAACACCGGCTCCAACCTGAGCCTGAAGCTTCGCGAAAAGAAGCTGCTGTCTTATGTTATTCTCGACCATGATGAGGTTCTCTTTATTGCGGGGATCCTTCAGTGCCTGCTCGTAAGCAGCCCTGTTGAATACACCGTTGGAGTCCATAAAAGAATTCTTCAGGTATTCCGGCGGATTCTCTCCGAGAACGACATTTCTGATCTCATCATCAGACACGGTGATGTTATATTTTTTGTAAGCATCCTCCATGATCTTCAGCTGTACAAACTGATCCCATGCCTGCTCTCTGAGTTGCTGGTCGTTTGAGAGATCAGGTTCCTGCCCGCTTTGCTTTAACTGGGCGAGGTAGTTCTGATAGAAAGTCTCAAACTCCTGAATGTTTACTTTGTCACCATTTATTTCGCCGATGGAACTTCTGTCATTCATTATCTGGCTGAAGTTCATATCACTTACAACCATGAACAGAATAAAGATTCCACCAACTCCAAGAATAAACCAGGGAGCAAGGCTCCTGATCCTATCCATATAACCCATATTAAAGAATGCCTCCGGGATTTTTTTTAAACGAATTACAAATTTACTTATATCACCCCTAAAAATCAATCAACTATTTAAGTTTATTTTTCGCCAACCGGTTGCTGTACTGCTGCATATCTGAAAAATGGTGATAATAGTTGATATTTGACTATATTCATGAGCAGGAATAAAAAAATTTGCTTTCAGTTTGAGTGACGGAACCATGATCTCACACGGGAGTACCAACGAGCGCATCTTCCACAAAGTCAGTTTTTCGTGGGGAATTGTTCTCGTAACACTCATTTATTTCGTTATGGCAAGAGCGAGTCTCCTGCTGGCACTCCCCGGCAGCGATGCCTCACCGGTATGGCCACCCTCCGGCCTCGCACTTGCTGCACTGCTGATCTTCGGCCGCAGGATCTGGCCGGCTATCACATTGGGAGCATTTGCTGCAAATCTGCTCGCCATTATCACCGGACCTGACGAAACAGCACTTCTCCTTGCGGCAGGTGTTGCACTGATGACCGCAATCGGAAATACCATCGAAGCCCTCGTCGCTTTCTTCCTGATCGTAAAATTCGCGGATCATCCTGACTTCCTCTTCAAAGTTAAAAGTGTCGTGATTTTTACCATTTCAGCCATTTTGGCTTCATTGCTGGCTGCAGTTGCCGGACCGGTTACTTTCTGTGCCGCCGGATTGGCTCCATGGTCAATATTTCCCGGATTTTTCATCACGTGGTGGCTTGGCGATTTTTCCGGTATGATCATTTTCGCCCCAATGGTTTTTCTGCTTTGTAGAAACCGGACAATTATTAACACCCCACGTGAATTGCTGAACCTCGGATTGATATCTCTGGGACTGATCTTTTTGTCAGTAATGATATTCACGAGCAACCCTGATGCCCTTGTTTCGATGCTGATGCCATACATTCTCTTCCCTGTGACCATATGGATATCCCAGAAGTTTGATCCGCTTATCGCAGGAACGGGCATCGTTTTACTGACGATAATTGCGGTATTCGGAACTGTTCACGGATATGGTACCTTCGCTATCGATTCACGTAACAGTTCGCTGCTATTGCTGCAGGGGTTTGTCTCGATCCTCGGTTTCACTTCATTATCTTTCTCGGCAGCGACCGCTGAGAGGAAGTTATACCAGAAAGCAGCGGAGGAAAAGGCAGAGGAACTTGCCAGGGAAAGAACCCTGCTACGGGCTATTATTGATATTATCCCTGATGCGGTTTACACCAAGGATCTGGAACTGAAGAAAACCCTCGCGAACCCTGCTGACCTGAGCAACATGCACGTCCATTCCGAGGCTGATGTAATCGGTAAAACCGATATGGAACTCCATCCCCAGGCACTCGCCGAAAAGTTCATGGAGGATGATAAATATGTGGTTTCAACGGGGAAACCGATACTCAACAGGGAAGAATTCGTGATAGATGAAGATGGTGAGATAGTCTGGCTTCTGACATCCAAGCTTCCTCTCAGGGACATGAAAGGGGAGATAATTGGTCTGCTCGGGATCGGGAAAAACGTAACTGAGAGTGTAAAAAGCAGGGAGGAAATAAAAATACTGAACACGGAACTCGAAAAAAGAGTGGAGCAGAGAACAGCCCAGCTTGAAGCGAAGAACAAGGAGCTAGAAGCATTTTCATACTCCGTTTCACACGACCTGCGGGCACCGTTAAGACACATCAACGGATATGTTGACCTGCTTAATAGAAAATTCAGAGGCGATATCCCGGAAAAAGGTCAGCACTACCTCGACACCATCACCAACGCGGCAAAGCAGATGGGAGAGCTGATCGATGACCTCCTTCAGTTCTCACGAACTGGGAGAGCTGAAATGCATCTTGCCAGATATGAAATGCAACCGATCGTCGATGATCTGATCTCCGGTATCATGCGTGATGAACCTGATCGTAAATTCAACTGGAAAGTCGCGCCCCTTCCGTCTGTTGTCTGCGATCAACCCCTTATCAGGCAGGTTTGGGTAAACCTTCTGAGCAATGCAGCCAAATTCACGAAGAGGAAGGAAATCGCGGAAATCGAGGTTGGCTGCAACGAAGAAGACGGTAAAGTTGTTTTTTATGTGA
>RHKR01000146.1 GCA_008363265.1 Chlorobiota bacterium | reverse complement strand
GGAGTTTCCGTTTCAGGTATTTGAAGATGGGGTGGGCATTCTCACCATTTACATCGATCTTTGAGAACATGGGGAACGATACGCCGTAGTTCACGAGGCATCCTTCCTTGATCGAGTTTTCATCTCCCGGTTCCTGATTACCGAACTGGTTACAAGGGAAACCGAGGATCACGAGGCCTTTGTCATTGTATTTTCTGTAAAGGTTTTCGAGGCCTTCGTATTGCGGTGTGAATCCGCAGTGGCTGGCTGTGTTTACCACGATTACCGTTTTTCCCTCGAATTCTTTCATGTTCACTTCTTTGCCGCCGAGGCTTTTGGCGGACATCTCATAAAATTCTGGCTGCAATTCTGTACCCGTTGGTTTGTTATTGTGAATATATCAATAACATACCGAACCGCAATTCAGTTTCAATTTATTGAACTCCTACCTACATATGACCCCTACCGACATATGACCCCTACGGGGCCAACCGGATGGAGGGGATGCAGGTACTACCTACATATGACCTTCTACCGACATGTGACCCCTACGGGGACAATCTGAAGAATGGTATGCGCTTTGTACCGAAATAACATTTCACATTTCACTTCGCCGCGGCGAATCACATTTTAAAAAAAGGCTGCCCCGGAATTACCCGAAGCAGCCTTCACATCAAATAGTGAGCAACTATTTAGTAATTGGCTTTAAGCTCTGAAGGATGAAGGTGATATCTTTCTGATATTTCTTCACGGTTTCAGGAGCGCCAAATCCATAAACAAGCAAGCAGAGGTTTTCGACCGGTGTATTAACCACGCCGAAAGAAACTTCCATACCGTCTGCGGTACCGTCAACAACTTTAGCGGGCATGCCGTTAACTTCGAGGTCCTGAACTTCGCCCAGTTTGAGATCCTTTACTTCTTTAGCGAGAACTTTGTCAGCTTCATCAAGAGCAGCGCTAAGTTCATCACCCTGAAGTGTCTGGAAGTGAACAATGAAACCGCCTTCTGCGGGTTCAGCGGAGAGACCGCCTTCTGTTTGTTCATATTTCCAGCCTTCGGGGAGGTCAACGCTAACTTGAGCAGCTTCATTCGTGAATGTTTCGCCTTTAACGGCTGCATCTTCAGATTTTGGTGCAGCAGCAGCTGTATCAGCGGGTTTGTTCTCAGCGGGAGCATCTTTTTTGCCGCATCCCGCGATGAAAAGTGAAAAAGCTATAAATCCCATAACGAGGATTTTCTTTGACATGTCTGTCTCCATTGATTGGTGATTAAATTATCGATTAAAAATTATCCGGGCAGAAATACTACTGCGCGGGGGAAATGCTGCCCAGGATGAGCATGATATCGTTTGCATATCTCTCGATAACATCGGGAGCGCCCCATGCACCGACCATAAGGGTGGTATTGGGAGCCGGGCAATCGATAACGCCTACCGTGAGGAGGATACCATCAGCGGTACCGTCAACGGTGATGGCACTCATGCCGTTAACATCGCGTGCAACGGCTTCGCCCCACTGCAGATTTGTGTAATTGGCCTGAAGTTCCTGATCGGCTGCAGCGAGTGAGGCTGAGAGGTCATCGCCGCTGAGGACCTGCAAGAAAACCGCAAAACCGCCCTCTGAGGGGTGTACTACAATGCCGCCTTCGGTGTTTTCATAAATCCAGCCCGCGGGAAGTGTTACGCTAACTTTGGCAGCTTCGTTTGTGAATGTTTCCTGAGCAAAGATCGAGGTTGAGAAAATTGCAGGAATAATTGCTATGAAGAAGAGTTTCTTCAACATGGGGGACTCCTAGTGATTAGTGATTCGATAACGAAGAAAACATGACAGACCGGGGTGTAAATTTGGATCTGTCATAAGTCGATTAAAATGCTTCGCAATAATAATAAAAACTAAATCCAATAGCAAGAACTATTTAAAATAAAAAAGGCTCCCGTTTTTTGCGGAAGCCCTTTGATATTCATTTTTTACAGTTCACTGGTGTTTTACTTTTTACCGATGAATCTTGTTCCATCCTCATCGAGGTTTTTGGAATATTTTTCAGGATCCTTGGCGAATTTAGCGTCGCAACCCGCGCAGCAGAAACCGTAGGCCTTACCGTTGTAAACCTCAAGTTTCACTTTCGGATTAACCTTTTTACCCATAACCGGGCAAACAGTGTTCCACGCTGTGGTGGGCACTTCTTCAGACACTTTCTTCATAGTATCCTGCATATCATGGTGACACTCTTCACCATGCTTTTTGGTAGTGTCAGGTGTTTCCTGTGCGAAAGCAGTGAAACCAACCACTGCGAATAAAACGACTGAGAGAAAAAAGAATTTTTTCATGTTAGTGCTCCTTTTAGGTTAAAAAACTGAAAGTCTTACTCCGGCGTAGATCTTGCGTCCTGAAACGGGACCCCAGATCATTGCCGCGTCAAAATATTTACCAAATGGGTCATCAGCACCGATAACCGGGTTCGGCTGTTTGTAGTCTGTAATATTCTCGGCTCCGAGATAGACATCAAAGAGATCGAACTTCCTTGTAATCTGAGCGTTGATGTTCATGTATGCATCGAAGTTCTCCTCGCGTCTGTACTGAAGTGGATTCGAGGCCGTGGATGGGATCCTTCCCGGTCCGTTCAGCAGAAATGTAGCGTCGAACACCCATTCCCTGTAATGGTCAGCCCACGAAACCGTGGTTAGTATTTTGTATCTGCTCTGCATAGGCGCTGTGCGGAGTTGGCCGTTGTAGGTCGACTTCACATCGGTGTAGCGGTAAGCGGCAGTTACATCGAGTCTCGGTAGTATCTGATAACCCACTTCGATCTGGTAGCTGTTAGAGTATGACTCACCATTCAGGTCGTAGAAAAGCACCTTTCCGGGGTCGGTATCGATATCGGTAACCACCTGCTTCCGGAAGTCGGTTCTGTAGTAGTCGGCAGTGATCCTCAGTTCGCGGCCGTTTATCATAAAGTAACGCGTAAGGTTAAGTCCATAGTTCAAAGCTTCCTCGTAGGGGAGGGAAGTGTTCACAACGAACTGACGCGAGCTGGCCATCCAGTTGAGGCTGTTTGTATAGATGTTAACCGATCTGTAGCCCATGCCGGCTGATGCTCTCAGGATCGTGTTCTCATCGAAGTTATACTTGATGTGGATCCTTGGTGTAACCAGGGTGCCGAACAGGTTGTGGAAATCGACCCTGATACCGGGAACTACTGAGAAGAGGTTATTCGGCGAATAGTTGTATTCAAGGAAGAGTCCGGGGATGTTCTCCGTTTTTTCCTGTTTGAATGTGCCGAGATCCTCCGTTAACTTATCAACCGTGAAACTGGCGCCGGTGATCAGTTTGTGAGTTTCTTCAGCCCAGCGGGTTTCGAAGATCAGTTTGGAGAAGAAGATATTCTGGGTACCGTCATATTTTCTCTCGCCGAAGAGGGTGTTTTGATCATGCTGATAAAGGTCGAGTACCAGCCCGAGACTTGTGTAGTTTTCCGCGTCAAAAACATATCCTGTTTTTGTATTGATATCGAAGTGTCGCGAGTCGATATCGATCCGGTACTGTTTACCTGATGCCATCGGAACGAGCTGCCCGCCCGTTTTCTTTTCGGTAAGGTACTGCACCCCGAACTGCGATTCGAGACCGAAGTCGGTATGAAGCTGCCAGCGGTTCATGAAGTTGTACTGAGCGGATTTAGGATCGTCGATGAAGGAGTCGTTATTGTTGTCGAGCCCCTTCGAAACGAAGTTTGAGTGAGCAAGAAGGATGGTGCTCAGGTGTTCCGAGAGTTCGATCGTTGTATTCGCGTTAAGATCGGTTTTGTAGTGTGAACTCTGGAAAGCGTTAAAGTAGTACCTCTCGGCATCGCTTGGTTTTTTGTAGGCCACATTGATCTGACCCGATATCGACTCATAGCCGTTAACCACAGAAGCGGAGCCTTTCGAGATATTTATCTCTGATATCCATGGACCCGGCACGAAACCGAGACCGAAAGAGTTACCGAGACCGTTAAGTGAAGGTACATTTTCGAAGAGCATCTGTGTATAGGCTCCCGCGAGGCCGAGCAGTTGGATCTGCTTCGCGCCGGTGACCGCGTCTTGATAAGAGACATCCACCGAAGCGTTGGTCGTGAAGCTCTCCCCGAGGTTGCAGCAAGCGGCCTTAAGAAGTTCTTTGTTGGTAACCACTTCAATGTAACCGACTTCTTCATCATCAATGAAGCGGGAAGAGCGCTCGGCTGAGATCACCACTTCGTGAAGTTGCGTGTTGAGGGTGAGAACTATCTCGATCGAGTCTTTTGTCTTTGCAACTTCGATCGTATCGGCAACATATCCTGTATAGCTTACTATCAGGAACGCGGTTTTGGTCGCGGGTTTCGGTAACGAGAAACTGCCGTCTGCATCTGTGGTAGTCCCTGTTTTGGCATCGCGCCAGAAAACATTGGCAGATACAAGAGGGGTTTTTTCATTTTTTTCATTCAGTTCAAACACTTTTCCTTTAAGTGTCTGAGCCACGGATGGCAAGGCGAAGAGCGCCAGCGCCAATAATATTTTGATTTTCATTGTTTTTCCTCAATTCAAGGTTGAATACTTCGAATAATCGGCACACAGGTTTCTTTAACCCGGCGCGTTATTCATGGAAACAGAAGCGGAAACGGTTCTGTTGAACCTTAAGAAAGAGGTGTCGCTATTTTTAGCTGGTGGATCGAGAAGAGGAGGTGTTTGCCAAAAAGTGGTGGCGGTATATCCTGAAACTCCGAAACTATCGAAGCATTACCGGATATAACGGTTGAAAAATCGACTGTGGCAACGATAACGCGCCCCGCGTCGCCGGTTTTAGCGAATCCGGTAGCGGAGTAATCGTCGCTGATCTTAAGAAGGTTGATCTGATCTGTGCAGCAGGAAACATCCGTGGAGGATGTAACTGAAGACGCATCATTATTGTTGGCGTTTGCCGCCGGCTGTTCCTCTTCGCAGCATGAGGGCTGCTCAACGGGTTCTGCCTTACAGCAAGCAACCATCTCCTCGTGCTCTTCGGTGCTACACGCGGCGCAGACATCGAACGACTTTTCACCCGTCAGGTTGCACCGGTGAATAACCTGCGGCACTCCGGTGGATGAGAGGAAGAAAAGAAGCAGAATGAAAGAGATAAACTTTTTGCTATTCATGATTACAAATATAAATAATTACGAGCTAAATTAATATGTAGAAAATCTTCTACAACCATTCATCAACTTTTAAAGGATTTAACCGCTCTTAATGCGTAAATTCTGTTCTAAAATTTTTTAATAATGGAGAAACAATGACAGCACAAGAACTCAAGATCGAATTTGAAAATGAACTGAAGGGTACCAGAAGGGTACTTGAAGCAGTTGATTTCGAAAAAGTTGACTACAAGCCACATCCAAAGTCTTTCGCTTTTGGTGATCTTACCGCCCACCTCGCGAATGTTGCAAGCTGGGGACTCTGGACAGTAAAGCACAACGAATACAGAATGACTATGGAAGATGCTCAGAACGATAAGGAACTTCCGGACACGAAGGAGGAGCTCCTCACCAAATTTGACTCGGTTGTGGCCGAATTTCTGGATATCCTCGGTGGTCTTACTCAGGATCAACTGAATGAAACCTGGACATTTTACTTCAACGAGCAGGTTGTTTTCGCGATGCCGAGGCAGAATGTGCTGAAAGCAACGATCCTTAACCATATGATCCACCACCGCGGGCAGCTGACAGTATATCTCAGGATGAACGATCTTAAAGTTCCCGGGCTTTACGGGCCGACGGCAGATGATCAATAGTGGTTAGTGGTGAGTGGTTAGTGGTGAGTGTTCGGCTCATGAATATTTAAGCCGGGATTTGTGATCCGGGGCAACACCCGGATCTCATTTTTTAATTATTTTTTAATCGAAACAGAACGGAGTCTTTATGAAAAGATTTGTACTTCATTTATTTGGTACATTGGTTCTTACCCTGATCCTCGCGGGATGTTCGACACCGGTTGAAAGTCTGAAAGAGGATTCAGCACCCCCGGCGGGTTACAAGCCCGTCTACGTCAGCGGCATAACCAAGGTCAGCGAGCTCAACATCCAGAGTCCCTCCCTCTCCGTAAGCCGTGTTGAGGCCTTCGATGCCGACAGTATTCGCATCTACTTCAATCTTCTTAATTCTGACGGTATCATGCTGACCAACGCTCTTGAAGGCGACTGGCTAAGGAAGTGGTGCAGCTTCACTGAGGAGGTGAACGGCAGAACATATCCGGTAAAAGATTATCTCCTCGCTGAAGTACCTGGAGCCATAATACGGCCGATCGCGATCTCACTCGTGATGGATCACAGCGGATCGATCGGTGACGACCGTGCCAATCTTATTCAGGGAGCCGCCGCGGATCTTGTCAGGATGAAACACGCTGACGACG
>RHKR01000145.1 GCA_008363265.1 Chlorobiota bacterium | reverse complement strand
GCTGCTGCTGAAGGAAAGGAAGGTTCTGACAGGATCAACGCCATTAACAAAGCCCGTAAAATGCTGGTTGATGACGCACAGAAAGAGCCGGGAATCAAGGCCGAGGTGGCAGAGATGTTCATCGGTAAAACCTGGGTGTTGTTCAAATACCGCGAACTCACCGATGTAAGGCTGGTTTATGTACCTGCCAGGGCGATCGGCAATTTCGGCGGGGAGACCGACAACTGGGTATGGCCGCGCCACACCGGTGATTTCGCTTTTCTCCGCGCTTATGTAGCCCCTGACGGTTCACCGAGGGGATTCAACAAGGAGAATGTACCCTACAAGCCTAAAAAATTCCTGAAAGTTAACCCTGACGGGGTTAAAGAGAACGACTTCGTTTTCGTGCTCGGATACCCCGGCGTTACCTACAGAAACCGTCCGAGTGAATTCCTGAAACTTCACAGGGATGTGCGGCTTCCTTATACCCAGCAGCTTTTCGCCGGTCTCATCGACGAATATGAAAAATTAAGCGCGTCGAATCCATCATGGAAGCTGAAACTCGATCCTCAGATAAAGAGCCTCGCGAACACCGAGAAGAACTTCCGCGGCAAACTGGTTGGTTTCAACAAGGTTGACATAATCGCCCAGAAGGAGAGGGAAGAGGCGGAACTCGAGAACTTCATCGCTTCTGATCCGCAATTAAAAGCAAAATATTCCGGTCTGATGGCGAAGATCAAGAAAGAGTATGAACCCCTCTTTAAACTGACATCACTCAATACTTTCGGTGTGGTACTCAGTCGTTTCTCAACCACATATCAACTCGGTGAATTGATCACTGAGTATATGGAAGCAAAAAAACTTCCCGATGACAAGAGGCCGAACATCTTCAAAGAGAAGAATAAATCACAGCTCTTGGCGACTGTTGACGAACTTTTTGCCAACCATATTTATGAAGCTGACCTCGCGCAGTTTAAGGTTTTGATCACTGATGCATCGAAACGGGCTGAGTTCAGTGACGTGGCGGCACTTCAAAAGTTCTTCAAGGGACGTGGAGCCGTGGTAGAAGCGGAGGACTTCTTCAGGAATAAAATGTCGAAATCGGAGCTCATGAATAAGGATTATTTCCTGAAAGCCCTTGAAATGAGTCCGGATGTATTCGAAGAAACCAACGATCCGCTGGTTACGGTCTACCGTGAGTTCGACGGTGAGTTCGCGGCTTATGCCGAACTCGCCAAGAATGCCGAGGGGAATCTTAACGCCCTTCTTGCCGACTTCATCGAAGTGAAAAAGCAGTTCATGGAACGCTCCTTCATCCCCGACGCCAACAGCACACTCAGGCTAACTTATGGCTATATAAAGGGTTACGCCCCCGCGGATGCAACCTACTATAAACCTTTTACCACACTCTCCGGTGTGATCGAAAAGGGGATCACGGGGAATCCCGATTACACGCTACTGCCTAAGATCAAAGAGTTGTGGCAGAAAAAAGACTACGGCCGCTTCAAAGATGAAGCCTTGGACGATCTCCCTGTTGCCATTCTCTACAATCTTGATACAACAGGCGGCAATTCAGGTTCTCCCGTTCTCGACGCGTGGGGAAGGGTGATCGGACTAAATTTCGACCGTGCTTTCGGTGCCACTATAAACGATTATGCCTGGAGCGAAGACTACAGCCGCTCGATCGGTGTCGATATCCGTTATGTCCTCTGGAATGTCGCCAAAGTCGGTGGCGCGCCTCATTTGTTAACAGAGATGGGTATTAACTGATGCTTGCCGTCAGGAAGCCTGAACCCCCAAAGGAGCCGACGCGCGAGAGGATCATTTCCACCGCGTCGGCTCAGATCCTCCTGAAGGGGATCACCAACACGAGTCTCTCTGATATTGCCAAGGCGATAAAGATCAGCAAGGGGACGCTCTACTATCACTTCCGTTCGAAAGACAGTCTGATCGAAGAGATCGCCCGGCAAAACTTTGACGAAGTGGCCACCCGGATAAGGGAAGAGCTTGAAAAAAAGCCCGCGAAGAAGGGGAAGGAAGTGGTGGCCATCGCCATGGAAGCCCTCACCATTGAGCGGAAGAACGCGAAGATAGTCCATCTCATTTTCCTTGAGATCCTCCACGGCAACCGAAAACTCGGGATGAAGATCCTGAAGATCTACCAGGAGATGAAAAAGACCATTTTTGACGCGCTCCTCCCGTTCTGCAAAGACGAAACCGAGGCAGCAAAACTGACATCCTTCATCCTTGCCCTGGCGGAAGGCGCCAACCTCGGTAACATGCTCGGTATGAATGAAGTGGATACTTCGGAGAGTGTGAAGTATTTGAAGGTTTAGCTCAAGGGTTGTTTTTTTTCTCGGGGTAATTTCCTAAATTCAGTAGCGAAATTCACATAGTTATATCGGCATTCAAATGGGAGAGAATAGTGCCTACGATATATGACAATATAGATTTTAAGCTATTTGAGGATCTTGAAAAGTCAATACAAGAATCCAACCGGGTTGACATTTGTACCGGTTATTTTAATCTTCGCGGCTGGGATATAATCTCAGATGAGGTGGAAGAACTTAAAGGCGAGGTGATCAACGAAGACGGACAAAAAGGAAAAAGATTTTGCCGGCTCCTGATCGGTATGCAAAGATTGCCCGAAGATGAACTAAGGCAAAAGTTCTTCGGCGATGCCTCAGTCATGGATAACGCGAAAGCGAATGAACTGCGTAAACTCGCTGCCCAAAGATTCAAGAAGCAACTTCAGATCGGCCTGCCTGAGAACAAGGGTGAGGCATCCCTCAAGAAACTCCTCAAGCAGCTAAAAGAAGGCAGGGTGGTCGTCAAACTTCAGGTCAAAGATCCCCTACATGCCAAACTCTACATCACCCACAAAGATCATCATATCCACAAACACACATGCTTCATGGGAAGCAGTAATCTAACCTATTCAGGTCTGATGGGGCAGGGCGAACTGAATATTGATGTTTTGGAGCAGGACGCTGCAAAAAAACTTAATCAATGGTTTGAAGACCGTTGGGGTGATCGCTGGTGCATCGATATCACAAAAGACCTGATCGATGTGATCGAAAACAGTTGGGCTGCTGACAAAATACACCCTCCTTACCATATCTACCTGAAGATGGCTTACCATCTCTCGATGGAAGCCCAAACCGGTATCCGTGAATACACGGTACCCGAACCCTTCGCCTCTCTATTATTCGACTTCCAGAAGAAAGCTGTTCAAACTGCTTCAATCAAGTTGAATACGCGGGGCGGTGTATTAATAGGGGATGTTGTGGGTTTGGGCAAGACCTTTGTTGCCGCCGCCATCGCGAAGATCTTTCAGGATGAAATGAGGCACGAAACGCTGATTATTTGTCCTAAGAATCTCGAAAGGATGTGGGATAAGACCAGACTTGATTACGAACTTAACGCCAAGGTTATCCCCGTTAGTATGGTACACAAGTATCTCCCGGAAGAAAGGTTCTATCGTACGGTTATAATCGATGAAAGCCACAACCTGCGGAACAGCACGGGGCAGACATATATGGCGATCAAGGATTATCTCGATAAACACAACAGCAAGGTTATCCTTCTTTCCGCGACCCCGTACAATAAAGAGTTCGGAGATATTGCCAATCAATTGAAGCTCTTTATCGGAGAAGATGAAGATCTCGGTATCTCGCCAGAGATCCACATCGGAAGAAAAGGGGGCGTCAGTTCATTTAAAACAATTTATCCGGATATACTGCCGACATCTATCGCGGCTTTTAAAAAAAGTGAGGAGGTTGATGACTGGTCTGAGTTGATGCGCTTGTATATGGTCAGGAGAACCCGGGGATTCATCATGAAACACTACGCCCTCACCGACCCGGCCAACGGCAGGAAATACCTTTTGTACCCCGATGGACGAAAATCGTATTTCCCGGCCCGGATTCCGAGAAAGATCGAGTTTCCTGTAGAAGGACATGACGATCAATACGCCGCGCTTTACACTGGTGAGGTGCTCGATAAGATCGAATCTCTCGAACTGCCGAGATATGGACTTACACTTTATCGCAGTAAAAAGGAACCGGAAAAAAACTCGAAGGATGAGAAAATATTAGCAAACCTGACCCGGGCCGGCGCCAGGATGATAGGCATTTGCAGAACCAACTTTTTTAAGCGTCTCGATTCAAGCGGGCACTCTTTTATCCTTACACTCAGAAGGCACCTGGTAAGGAATTATCTTTTCATCTATGCGATTGAGAACAAGCTCAGCCTGCCGATCGGCGCGGCATATTATCTAGATCCTGAGGATTTCCTCCCCGATGATGATATCGAAGATGGTGAGACTCCGAATGAATACTCAACCGCCAAACTGACACATGATGAACTCATGAAATCGGCTGCTGAGATATACAGCCAGTTCAGTACAAGGTGGGCGAACAAGTTTGACTGGATCAGTCCCGATTATTTCACACCAAAACTTAAGAAAGAACTTTTATCCGATTGTGAGGTACTGCTTTTCATACTTGGAAAAACTTCCAACTGGGATCCGGCGAAGGATAAGCAACTCCGCGCGTTATACAATTTGATAACCACAACCCACCCGGATGAAAAACTTCTGATCTTTACTGAATACGCGGATACCGCTCAATATGTGTATAGATACCTCCATTCCATGAGTGTCGAAAAGCTCGCGGTGGTATGGGGAAATTCAGATGATCCTACAAGTGTTGCACACCGGTTCAGTCCCAAAAGTAACGGTAAAATACCCGGCAGGCTCGATGAGGTAAGAGTACTCGTGACAACCGATGTACTCAGTGAAGGGCAAAACCTGCAGGATTCACATATTGTAATAAATTATGACCTGCCTTGGGCTATCATCGGACTGATTCAAAGAGCCGGCAGGGTCGACAGGATCGGGCAGGAGTCGCCGGAAATACTCGTTTACTCATTCTTACCCGACAAGAAAGTGGAAAGCGTTATAAAAGTTATCGAGAAGCTAAAACGCAGGATCAGACAATCAACCCAGGTACTCGGCGGAGATGAGACATTCTTCGAGGATCAGGAACTGAACCTCGAAACGGTTTATGGCGATAAACCGGATCTGCTGGAAGCGGGAGCAGAAGATGACGGTGAGATCGACCTTACCTCATACGCTTATCAGATATGGAAAAACGCGACCGATGCCGACCCATCATTAAAGAAAACAATCCCCGCGTTGCCTGATCTGGTCTATTCCTCAAAGGAGAACAATCAGTCACCGCGTGATCAAGGTGTGGTAGTCTACACTAAGACTTCCAACAATGTTGATGTGCTTGCCTGGTTGAACGGCGAAGGTGAAACGGTCACGACTTCACACTTCAGGATTTTAAGGGCGGCTTCATGTAATGCCGGAACACCGGCGGTTGAGAAGATCAACCAACACCATGATATTGTAGCGGAGGCTGTCAAGTCTGCCGAGAAGAACACGAGGGACGCGGGGAAGTCGCTCCTCACGAAGAGGTCGGTGGCTTACAAAGTGCTGAACCGTTTGGAAAAGTATTACTCTAAAACCGCGACCGGGATGTTCCCTGATGAGGAACTGAAACCGGCACTCGCCCTTGTTCACAAATACCACATGAAAGAGTCAGCCAGGGATGTTTTTCTGCGCCAGCTGCGAAACGCTATCGGTGACGAGGACCTGCGAGAACTTTTCATGAGATACTACAAAGAGGACAAGTTGTTCATAAAGCCGGATGTTGAGAATCAAGAGGGTGGAGTTCCTACATTAATTTGTTCATTAGGATTGGTAAACAGGAAGTAACATGCCAGGAATGACAAAAGAAAAATTCACAGAATACATTAAGAAGTTTGATTTCCAAAACCTCTTCATCGACCTCGGTTGGGATCATGAAGGCGCTTCGGGAAGCCTTATCTCCGGTGAACAATCC
Organism: Chlorobiota bacterium; assembly: GCA_008363265.1. GTDB lineage: Bacteria > Bacteroidota > Ignavibacteria > Ignavibacteriales > Ignavibacteriaceae > UTCHB3. The sequence goes on along the minus strand of RHKR01000145.1, from coordinate 487 downwards.
TTCGGCTATAAGATAGTCGCGAAACTTCAGGGGTTCTTCGTTATCGTTATCTCTTCCGCGGAGAAAGATATCCCAACGGGTTTCGTCAGAAAGCAGATCAGTACCCGACTATCGCAAACTTATCCTGAAAATCTCTTGATCTTCCACGGCGATAAAACACAATACTGGAGTTACCGTGTGCAGGTGGATAGCGGGAAAGAACGGTACACCGAAACAGCCTTTTCTATCGATAAGGAAGCAGATGCACTGTTCCAGAGGGCTTCAGGACTCTTTTTCCGCCTCGATGAATACGACAAGATCACCTTCGTCGATGTAAAATCGAAGGTAAGGAAAGGTTTCAGTGTTAACTACGACGCGGTTACCAAGAAGTTCTACGATCATTTCAAGAAGGAACATTAATCATTCAAAAAGGCTATCGAAGGTATCGTAGAGGACTTTGGCGACCGGGGCCAGACAGTTGGTGGTGCACGACGCATTGGAGACGACC
>RHKR01000144.1 GCA_008363265.1 Chlorobiota bacterium | reverse complement strand
CCAGATTGATGAACGGTTGCCGATAACAACATCGCCTATCAGACGGACTCCATCGGCTATGAACACTTCTTCTCCAATTACGGGCATTTTACCATTGTAAGGCAGATTTGTATACCCACATTTTCTCATGATCTACTCCTGTTTTAATGAGGCCAGTTCCGCGGCTTTATCAAGCATGGAGAGAGCCGTTAATACCGTCTCGTCCTTCATCATATACACAAAAAAGAAGCCCTGCTGTTGCCAGATATATCTCGCGATCTCCGCTTTGATCCGGTTTAGAAATATGTCATCCCCGGTCAATTCGTTCACAGACCCGAATCCTGCCGCAAATGTACGGAAAAACTGAACATCGGCCGGTGTAAATTCGAATTTGGAATTAAAATCCTCAGCGGTTTTAAAGTCTGATCTGATTTTGTCACCGTTGATCTCAAACCAGGCCAACGAGACCTGTGAATAATAATTGCTTCTCAGCAATGCCGCTGAACCTCTTGAATTGTCATAACTTCCTGATTTATAATCAGGTGAGATTCCTCCTCCACCAAGAACTTTTCGCTTTTTGGGAGTAAGAAAAGCAGGGAGGCCGGACGTGATATCTTTTCCTGCTGCTGCAAGCGAATCTTCTTCCTCCCGGTGTGACAACTCATCATAATACTCCTCACGGTCGTCGTAATGCCGCTGGATTGATCTTCCGAGTGGGGTAAAATACTTGGCAATAGTAAGGCGCACGGCGGATCCGTCGGAGAGATCGATCTGTTGCTGAACCAATCCCTTGCCAAAACTCCTTTCCCCGATTACCAGACCCCTGTCCCAATCCTGAATAGCCCCGGCAAGAATCTCTGATGCTGAAGCACTCGACCTGTTTATAAGGATCACCAATGGCATCTTCTCATAAACGTATTCTTTTTCAGCTTTGAAAACCTCATTTGCCTGTGAGATACGTCCACGTGTGGAAACGATCACTTTTGATCCATCGATAAAATAATCCGCAATTTTAACTGCTTCCTGCAGATATCCTCCCGGATTGTTCCTTAGATCAAGCACGATCCGGGACATACCCTTGGCTCGGAGTGTATTCAACATATCCAGAACTTCTGTGGAGGTTTTTTCAGCAAAACGGACTATGTTCATGTAGCCGGTATTCTTATTGAGCATAAAGCCGGCGGTTACCGATTTTACAGGTATCTTCCCCCTGGTGATCTGAATTAGTTTCAGGTCTTTGCTCCCATATCTGACAACTGATACAGTCACTTTAGACCCTGACTTCCCCTTTATCTTCTTACGTATGGCATCTGTTGAAATACCGGTGGCAGAATCCTTGTCAATCGCGACTAACTTGTCACCGGGAAGTAACCCGGCTTTCTCACTCGGACCACCCGCCATCACACTGATAATGTTAACCGTGTCATCGATCATCTGAAATTCGATCCCTATCCCCTCGAATTCACCTTTCATCTCTTCTTCGTTACTGCTGACCTCATCCTGAGAAAGATAAACACTGTGGGGGTCGAGTCCCGAGAGTATTCCTTCGATGGCCCTCCGGCTGATGGCGGAATCTTCGACTTCATCCACATAGATATCTTTAATAAGATCGTAGACCTCGTCAATTTTGTTTTGTGCCCCAAGTGAAGAAATGGATAAACCTCCGGAAAACCTTTCATAAATCATTAGAAGTGAAAGGAGTATAACTATTATCAGCAATAACTTAACTACTTTATTTTCCATATTTCATCATCTATCTTACCTGTTTCCATTTCGTGGAAACAGAGCGTTTTCTAAAATAAACTGAAGTGGCGTTGATCGTCCAGAGGGCTGTAACTTTAAGATAACCATATTCACGGAATCTTCTCGGTGATTCAAACACTTTTACTGCTTTTGAATATTTAACATTTCCGATCCTGATCAGTTTGTTAAACAATGCGAAATCTTCACCTGCAGGCAATGTTTGATCGAATCCGCCGGCCTTGAAAAAACCATCTCTTCTAACCACTATGCACTCCCCTCTTCCCATGCCCACGCCCAGCACATTCAGGAACCTAAAATAATGATTGTAGAATAAATGAAACAACTTGTCCGGAATTCTTTCTTCACTTGGGAAGGTTTCCACCCAGGCGGCCAGGGCGACCATTTCCGGATGATTCCTGAATTCTTCATCGAGCCGCTGCAGAATGGTGTCCGGTTCATTAAAGAGGATGTCGGCGTTACAGAATACAAGCATTCTGCCTTTGGCCTCCCTGGCTCCGGCATTGCGTCCAGAAGCTATGTTGTTTACCGGTTCTTTACTGACATCGATAAAAACATCCGCGTTTGACTCTGATATTTCCCGGCTCCTGTCAACACTCCCCCCATCAGCAACGATAACTTCCGCACTGTATCCTCCTGAACCATGGATAACCCGGGCAAGGTTTTCAAAGAAGACAGGAAGGAGCTTCTCCTCGTTAAGTACAGGGACAATAATTGAAAAATCAGGTAAACCGGTCAAAACGCGAATCCAAAGAATGCCACGCCATTGTTGATGCGGATGGCAGGCATCGGAAACTTGATGAATCCGAAGGAATTCTTAAGCATCTGCCAGAAACTTCCATAAAGCGGTATCTGCTCGTAATCAAGATCAAGAGCTATATAAAAGTCCGACTTCCCTCCGCCCCTTCCATCAAGATCCCTGACGCCGTAACCGACGCTCAACATAAGAAAATCAGGCCATATCTTTTCGAAACCTTTCCCAAAAAGATTGTTAACACGCATGGAAAGCCAGAATTTCTGTCCTTCGTAGTCATCAACAACGATCAGATTTTGCCCTGGATTATGCCCTTCCTTCCCCAGTTTTACAGGCCAGTAACTGAAACGGGGGTGAAAATTATACAAAACGGGATAATAGTACTGTAAAACAGGATAGGCCGCGCCGGCAACGTCCATCACAGCATCTCCGGTACTGAAACCCCAGTCCTGAGCGAATCCGTCATATACTTCAACATACAGCTGAAACAGCAGTGCAGCGGCGGATGAAATCCAGATACCTGTACCGTAGTCAACCTTTGCAGCCTCCAGACCCACGGAAAATCCATGCGCCAGAATTACCGGCGAGTAAAAATGCCCGAGTTTATCAACCCAAAGGGCATAATCCCAATCTTCGATCACACGGAATTTACCGGTCCGGCCACTCCACCATGCATTACTCTGGTAAAGATGTATTGCCGCTATCGAACCAAGGTACGCAGTGCCGAGTCCGCCAAGCAGAAGATAATCGGGCTTCGGAAATTCTGGTTTTATATTCAGTGGCTCAAGTGCAGGGAGAGGATCATAACTCAGGCCAATCCTGAAGTTTCCGTTGTTTTCGAATTGAAGACTCTTGCCGCTGTCGATCTGCGGCAAGAGTCTGAATGAAACCAGGAATAAAAATAAAAGAAGAGCCTTTTTTGACACTACTTAAGGGGTTTCATGGTTGGAAACAATATCACGTCGCGGATCGATGGCTGATTGGTGAGCAGCATTACAAGTCTGTCGATACCGACACCGAGTCCTGCAGTGGGAGGCATTCCATACTCGAGAGCCCTCACAAAATCCTCATCTATTACCTGTGCCTCGTCGTCACCCTGCTCTTTTTGTCTCAGCTGGTCTTCGAATCTGGCACGCTGATCGATCGGATCATTTAACTCACTGAAAGCGTTGCATATCTCACGGCCAAGTACAAATCCCTCGAATCGTTCAACCAGACCTTCTTTCTCTCTGTGCTTTTTTGCAAGAGGTGAAGTGACAACAGGATAATCAATAACGAATGTCGGCTGCACAAGCTCATGCTGAGTGGTTATCTCGAAAAGTTCATCGATGATCTTTCCACGGCTCTGGATCTTTTTGATATCGATTCCATGCTTTTTCGCCACTTCAAGCACGTCCCCGTCGCCCGCGGTCAGGAAATCAATTCCTGTTTTCTCTTTGAGAGAGTCAACCATCGAGACTCTTTTCCATGGGCCCTTAAAGTTGATCAAAGTACCATCTATCTCAAATTCAGTTGTTCCGTAGACAGAATTGCAGATATGTTCAACCATTTCCTCGACAAATGCCATCATCCACTCATAGTCACGGTAGGCCACGTAGACCTCCATCATGGTGAATTCAGGATTGTGGGTTTTATCCATACCCTCATTACGGAAATCTTTCGCTATCTCATAAACTCCATCGAAACCTCCCACGATCAGCCTTTTAAGATACAATTCATCCGCGATCCTCAGATATAGCGGAATATCAAGGGTGTTGTGGTGAGTGATGAAAGGCCTTGCTGATGCACCTCCGTAAATGGTTTGAAGTGCAGGTGTCTCCACTTCCAGTATCCCTTTGGAGTCAAGGAATGATCGCATCGCGGAAATGATCTTTGAACGCGTCACAAAAACACTCTTCACCTCTGGGTTCAGTATGAGGTCGAGGTAGCGCTGACGGTATCTAAGTTCTTTATCCGAAAACTGATCGTAAACAACTCTGTTCCCGTCTTCGTCCACGATCTCCTTTGGAACAGGGATCGGTCTGATTGATTTGGTTAGGAGTTTGAGATCAGTGGCGTGTACCGATATTTCACCAGTGCGGGTTTTAAAGACAAATCCTTCCACTCCGATGATGTCGCCTATGTCGAAAAGTTTGAAGTTCTCGTATTGGCCGGGAAGGTCATCTCTCTTAAGATATATCTGTATCTTACCGGAAGCATCCTGTATATGGGCGAATGACGCTTTACCCATTCTCCTGAGGGTCACGATTCTGCCGGCAACAGAAACCTCACGTTTGGCTTCTTCCTCAAAGTTATTGATTATATCTTTTGAATCAGCTGTAACTTTGAAACTGTAAGCAAAAGGTTCAACACCACTGTGTCTCAGTTCATCGAGTTCTTCCAGCCTTCTTTTCATTAACGAATTCAGGTCTTCATTTAACTGGATATTTTCCAATCTGTTCCTCTATTTTTTTCTTTTCAAAATGCTTAATCTGTTGCAGATCTTATCGATAACGGAATCAATGAAAGAATAAGGCACCAGAAAATTATTGGCTATAAATACGACGCTTAACGTCTCATTATCAGCAGTTTTAATGTATCCGGCGAGACTTCTCACATTTTCATTTAGTCCCGGTTTTCCTCTTAGATTATTGGCAGCATTGCCGTCAAGCAGTCTGTCCGCCATCGATCCGTCCCGTCCCGCAACCGGCAAGGAATTATAAAAAACCGAAAAATCGTCAGAACGGTAAAGATAGCGGAGGAGCCTTCCAAAAACCTCGGCAGATGTAAGGTTCAGGAGACTTAATCCGCTCCCGTCGACAAGTCTTACTGAATTAGGGTCGATCCCCGCTTTTGTCAGCCATTTGCGCTCTACCTTCAGACCGTTTCCAATAGTGCCAAGACCTTCTTCAGTAAGGCCAATTGTTTTAAGTATCTGCTCCGCGTAAAAATTATGACTGTTCTTGTTGCAAAGTTTGATAATTTCGGAAAAAGGACGCGACTTGTGCCTGAACAGCAAGGTGGTGCCATCAAGCAGTTTTTCATCCCCCATTCTTGAAGCAAGTTTCAACCTTCCTCTGAATTTAATGCCCCTTCTGTGCAACACTTCCCTCAGGTTCTGAAGAAAGAATTCTGACGGGTCGTCAACTGACAAACTTCTTGTAACGGGCTTTTCCCGCGCACCGATGCTCCCCGATAACTTAAGTATATTCGATCCCGGGAGTTTGATCACCTTCACCGAAGTTGAGGAATCGGCCGGTGCCGTAACAATTTCATTGATTACAGTAACGTAGCGGGTATCAGGACTAAGCTCGACCTCAGCGGCCTCCCCGGGCACTCCGGGTGTGATGATAACATCTACAGAATTATCATTGAATGCCAAAGATGACGGCACCGCCGAAAACCACTCGGCCAGGTGATCCCACTGCCAGCCTTCACCGGGAGCAGGGGCATCGAAGAATTTATCGTAACCTATCAGGTCACCGGTTATTCCTGAAACTCCAAGTTCAAGCAGTCGGTCAGCCCAGGAGTTAAAAACCGTGTAAATTTCCTGGTTGGTGAATTTCCCTGAAATGGTTGGGTCACCGGAGCCCACAATTATCAGATCCCCTTTAAGCTGATCATCCTCGATCACCCCGGGAGTCCGGAATTGAGTTTCATAAGTGTAATCCGCCCCTAAATATGAGAGTGCCGATGCCGTTGTGATCAGTTTAACCAGCGAGGCTGAATTCATCAGTTTCCCCTCATTCCGCTTATATAGCACTTCACCGGAATTGACTGTCTGGACCATAATCTTTCTGCCCGTAACCATCGCAGGAGATCAGCAGTAGAAGTACGAAACTAACGGTGAGTGTATTTCGCGAGTGCATCCTTGATCTCATGATGGCTGATGAATCTCCATGCTCCTGTTTTCATTCCATCCACAGTAAAACCGGCAAACTCGCTTCTGTTCAGTTTATCGACAAAATAACCCAGCTTCCTGAACATCCTTTTTACAAAGAGATTTCTCCCCTCGGTGCACTGGATCGTAAGAAGTTTAGGATTCTTTCTGTCAACGATCACACTTGAGAACTTCCCCTTCACACCATCAAGGGATATACCCTTTAAGAGCGATTCCAAATGTGTGTGATCAAATGGCTTATCCAGCTTTACATTATAAGTTCGTAATACTTTGTTCGAAGGATGGAGCAGAATATTTGCCAGATCGCCGTCATTGCTGAGAAGCAGCACTCCAGTTGTATCATAATCCAGTCTGCCCACCGGAAATATTCGCTTGCCGCTTTTAACCAGGTCCATAACAGTAGGTCTGTTCTTGTCATCGGAAACAGTGGTGATAAATCCCGCGGGTTTATTCAACAGTATGTAAACCTTCTCCTCAGAGCGGAGCACTTCCCCGTCGAGCATAACCTCATCAGCATCAGGGTCAACTAAAAAAGACAGCGATGAGATCGTCTGTCCATTCACATCGATCCTGCCTTCAAGGATATATTCCTCGGCTTTCCGGCGACTTGCGACACCGGACATTGCAAGATATTTATTTATTCTAATTTTCGTTGTCATCTTTTAGTTCCAGTTCGATGGTCTCCTCGACCGCCTGCATGAGCAGTTTTCGTTTCTGCTCAAGAAAATCTTCATCCTGCATCAGTTCATCAATCTCGCGCGGCTTCGGTAGATCGGATATCCTGTTAAGTCCGAAGTATTTAAGAAAATCATCCGTGGTGCCGTACAGGAGTGGTCTCCCGACTGTCTCCGCGCGCCCCACGATGGTTATCAGTCTCTTATCGAGAAGAGTACTGAGAATGTAATCGGAATTGACGCCCCTGATCGCTTCGATATCCGGTTTGGTGATAGGTTGTTTATAGGCAATTATTGAGAGGGTCTCAAGTGAGGCCTGTGAAAGACGCCTTTTGATCTTTTCAGAGTTAAGATACCCGAGATATTTGCTTAGTTCCGGCTTGGTCGCAAAGATATATCCACCGGCAATCTTCACTATCTTGAACGGAAAATGGGCAGGCTCATATTTCTGATTGATGATCTCGACCGCTCTCTCAATTCCGTCTGATGAAATATCGGCAGAATCGCCGTCAATAGCGACAATAGCTTTCTCAATTTCTGCGGCATTGATCGGATCTTCCGACGCAAAGATCAGACCCTCGATCACAGGGAAGTAAATTTCGTCAATCATTTTCTATCGAATAAACTACAAAATCGTTAAAACTATCAGACTCCTTCACACCGATCAGTTGCATCCTCACCATCTCAAGCATCGCTATGAAAGTGTAAACTATCTGTATTTTCATCTTAAGGCCTGTTACCAGACTGGTGAACACGATCTCACGGTCAAACTCCAGCTTTTTCCTGATGAAATCCATTTGTTCTTCGATGGTCACAGGGATACGCTTGATCTGGT
>RHKR01000143.1 GCA_008363265.1 Chlorobiota bacterium | reverse complement strand
CCTCTTTATTGATGAGGCTTATACCCTCGTTAAAAAAGGAGGCAGCGGTCAGGACTTCGGTCAGGAAGCCATCGATACCCTTTTGAAGAGGATGGAAGACAAGGCTGGTGAGTTCGTAACAATTGTTGCTGGTTATCCCAATGAGATGAATGATTTTCTGGAGTCAAACCCGGGAATGAAGTCGCGGTTCACTCAGTTTTTCAATTTCGAGGATTACACACCAGATGAAATGATCCAAATTTTCGACATGATGGCAAAGAAGGAAGACTATACTCTTTCTGAAGGCGCCAAAACACTGTTGCACAAAGAGTTTACAAATCTCTACCGTAACCGCGATAAAACCTTCGGTAACGGCCGCCTTGTGAGGAACACCTACGACGACGCAAAGATGCGCCTAAGTAAACGGTACCTTAAACTTCCTCCCGGAATGCGGACACCTGAGTCGCTCACTACTTTTGAGCCTGAGGATATTGCTGCAGTTTTCAAGAAAGATGAAGGCAAGCAGTTTGACGTCGGAATAAATGAGGAAAAACTTAAAGAATCTCTCGATAAACTTAACGGACTCATGGGTCTGAACCTTGTAAAAAAAGAGATCAATGAACTGGTCAAGATCGCAAGGTTCTATTTCGAGCGTGGCGAAAATCTTCAGAATAAATTTTCAGATCACATAATTTTCCTCGGTAACCCGGGTACCGGTAAAACCACCGTGGCAAGAATTTTCAGCGATATTTATTCCGCCTTGGGTATTCTACCGAAAGGACATTTGGTCGAGACCGATCGACAAACCCTCGTTTCAAGTTATGTCGGCCAAACCGCATCAAAAACAACCGAGGTTATAAATCAGTCGATCGGTGGAACATTGTTCATTGATGAGGCCTACACTCTTGTAAAAGCCGGCGACAACTCCGGAAGTGATTTTGGCAAAGAAGCAATCGATACACTTCTGAAACGGATGGAAGACGACCGTGGCAAGTTCATCGTGATCGCAGCCGGTTACACCGAGGATATGGAGAAATTCCTCGACAGTAACGCCGGTCTTAAATCGAGATTTACCAAGTTCATTCTGTTCGAGGATTACACCCCCGATGAACTCGTCAGCATTGCGATCAACATCTTTAAATCAAAAGATCTTAAGATGTCGGAAGAGACGCAGACAAAGCTCAGAGGCTATTTTAATGAACGCTACCGCCAGCGGGATAAAACATTCTCGAACGCCAGAATGGTAAGAAATATCGCTGAAGCAGCAATTAAACGGCACCTGCTCAGACTCGTTGAAATTCCTAACGAGCAAATAAATGAGGAAGTTTCTGCGACAATTACTGTAGCGGATATAGTGGAACTCGCTCCTGTTCAGGAGAAGAAACATATACGGGTTGAAGGTGATGCAAAATTGCTTGAACAGCACCTGAAGGAACTGGATTCGCTAACCGGTCTCTCGGAAGTAAAAAAGGCCACCGAGAAACTGATAAGCTCACTCAAGATCGCTAAACTGCGTGAGGAACGCGGACTGAAGGTGATTAAGAAGAACCTTCACGTTGTGTTCATGGGAAATCCGGGTACCGGTAAAACCACCGTGGCGAGGCTCCTGAGCAAAATATATAAAGAATTGGGTCTTCTCGAGAAAGGACATCTCATCGAGGTTGACAGGTCATCTCTCGTGGCTGGTTATCAAGGACAAACCGCCCAGAAAACCGAAGATGTAATAAAGAAAGCTCTTGGAGGAACCCTCTTTATCGATGAAGCCTATACACTCTCAAGAGGCGCAAATGATTTTGGCCAGGAAGCCATCGACACGCTCCTGAAACGGATGGAAGACTATTCGGATCAACTGGTTGTTATTGTAGCGGGTTACCCGAACGAAATGAGGAATTTCCTGGACTCAAATCCAGGACTGCAGAGCAGGTTCACCAATTTCTTCATGTTCGAGGACTATGCACCTGAAGAGATGCTTGAAATCACAAGGGTTCTTAGTGAGAAAAGTGGATACAAGATCGATGACGGCGCTCTCGCCCATCTTACTGAAGTATTTACCAGTATCTACGAGAACCGGGATCAGAATTTCGGTAACGCGAGAACTGTGAGAAATGTGCTTTATAAAGCGATCGGTAATCAGGAAGAGCGTATTCTTACTCTAAGTAACCTCAGTGATGAGGACCTGGTTAAGATAACGATCGAAGATGTGCAAAATCTGGATTTGTAATAGTATCAATCGCCTTCGGACTCGGTAGCTGCTTTCTCTATAAGTTTGTGAGAGAGCTCCCGGCCCAAAAACCCGTCTATAACTGCATGTAACACGTAAAGGATCGGTGTAAGAAACACCGCTATCGTAAGCTTGTATATGTAGTTAACCACCCCTATTGCAAGCACAAGTTCAAGACTCCAGTCTGCTCCAAAATAAAACGCGATGAAGAGTACCACAAAGCTGTCGATGAATTGCGACACAAGTGTGGAACCCGTGGCTCTCGCCCAGATCCATTTTGTACCGGTATGTTTCCGGACCCATTGAAAAACAGTAACATCCACTAACTGCCCGATCAGAAACGCTATCAGCGAACCGATTATTATCCAGAGTCCCTGACCGAAGATCGCGTTGAATGCTTCGTTCATATTTATCTGGCCATTGGCGGTGTCGCGCATTATCCAGAACTCTGCCGGTACCAAACCCATCGAAAAATAGACCATGATATACGCGTAGCCTATCAGTCCCGCAGAAATAAATGACAACAGACGTACTCCACTTCGGCCAAAGTACTCGTTTATTATATCTGTAAAAATGAAAACAATTGGCCACAGGAGAACACCGGCTGTTAGATTGAAGGAGAGGTTCTCCTGTCCGAAAAATGAGAGCGAAACAGGTTGTAATCCCAAAGTTTGCTCAAGCGAGAAAATCTTGACACCAATAAACTCGGCAAGAACGGCATTGGATACAAAAAACATTCCCAGAAAAAGGAACAACAGATTTTGTTTTTCTTTCATTCAGTTATCTCAAAGTGGGAGGGAAACTACTCGTAGAAGCCTTTTACATAAAATTCTATTTCATCGACCAGTTTTTCATTGATCGTGAATGTTACATACTCTGCAAAATTGTTCAGGATTATCAGGCCATTGATACCGGCATCTTTTTCTTCAAGCTGAACGATCTGCCGGCTGACATTTTTGTTCAATATCGATATCTGATCGTATATGTCTATAAGTTTGTTCATCTCCCAGTCCGGTTCAAATCCCTTTTTAAATCGGATGTACTGTGAGAGAAGGTAGAGTGAAAAAACCCGGGTCTGTGTCTCGTCAAGAGAAGCAAAAGGGAGGTGGGTATAGAGCATCGGTTTAAGTTTCCCTAACACAGGGCAACCGCTTGAAGGCATCAATATCCCTATAAGACTGCTTATTCCCGACTGAAGTGCCGTCTGTTTCTGAAATTTACGTGATACCGTCTCAACCTCTACATCTGCCATCTCGTATGAGTTGAAACTTCCAAACTCCTTGATCACCTTGTAAAGATTCTGTGCAACGGGGCAGTATTTATGGGTGGATTTGTCGAGAGGACAGTGCGGACAGGCAAAATTTTCCAATAAGGCCCAGTCGGTCTCGAGCTCCTCTCCGGGTTGATTTATTATGGAGAGATCCGATTTCCGAAGGTAAACTGAAAATTCTTTCACCTCCTCCGGGAGTACAAATTTGTATTTGAAGAATAAGATGTCTTCGTCGGGCATAAGCTGGGTGAATTTTTTTTCAGTTAAAGCCCAATATAGTTTAACTCAGGGATAAAAAAAAGAGGTCATGGCAGATGCCCTGAAAAATTTGATGTTTAAAATAAAAAACGGCAGATAAACTGCCGTTTTTTCCGGGTTTGATCAGAATATTATTTTCGTTTCACGATCAGACTGTTCACCCCTCCGTCAACCTTGACAAGGAAGTAATCGCCCGTACCGGTGAAGTTCTCCGAGAAGATCACGTTTCCCTCTTCTTTGAACCCCTGAGGAAGGCGTGTATCGCTAAGTGCCATACTGTTCACCATCTTCAGTTGCGCGTTCTGAGGTATGATTATCTCGATGCTGCTCGCGCCGCTTTCGATGCGTATTTCACTCCCCCCGGGGGCAGGCTGAGGAAGAACGATCTTTGTCGAACTGGCACCCATCTGCAGGTCCATCTTTTTGAAAATGAGTTCCCCGATATTCAATTCGAAGTTGGATGCGCCGATGTTGAAATCGAGATTTTCATACAGCGGTTTCGGGCTTAAAGTCAACTCAACCAAATTGGCAAAACTTGTGTCATTCAGATCTAGATTGAACTCCGCCATTTCTACATTAATGTCTGCTGTCCCGTTGGAAATATTGTTCCTTATACTGAACTTTCGGTTGCTCCGGTCAGTCTTCAGGGTCATCAGGTTGGTGTCCACTGCACTCACTATGTATGAGCCCGCTCCCCCGTCAAAACTAAGCGTGATGAGTTTGACTGTGGAATCGTAAGGCTCCGATTTAATGGAAACCAGATCATGACTACCCCTTTGCACCTTCGTGTTTGAAAAGATGGTCTTTGGGATTTCGTAGACCGAAGCCGCAATACTCAGAATGATGAATGCCAACCCGAAGCCCGCGAATCCGGCTATTACAGTTCTAACTATCTGATTTTTAGTCAGATAGATCACTCCGGCGGCAATCAGCAGTACCGGCCAGAACTTTTTGAGTTCAGGCATCGCGAAGTCGATATCGGCAAAATTCTTCAGGAGCAAAAGGGCTCCCAACCCAAGGAAGAAGACTCCCCAGAATATCTTGGCAGGTTTCATCTTAGTCTCCATATGATCTCTTCCTTCCACTAATTATGATCCAGATACCGAGCAGTACCAGCAGTACAGGGAACGCGTCCTCAATATCAAAGTAAGGAACAAAATTCTCAAGTCCGAACAGTACTCCGGCGATTATCAGGGTTATTCCGAGAAATATTGAGAATCGACCTTTTTTAGGTTCAGCCACCGGCTCCGCGGCCATGCTCGCCGGAGCAGAGTTTTCAGAGAACATATCAGGATTCAGCACCTGTTCCGGGATGATGATCATTCCGACAATGTACAGGATCAGACCCACCCCGTTGAACAATGTCAGTGCGATGAATGCGAATCTGACGATAACAGGGTCGACATCGAAGTATTCGGCAATTCCGCCGGCAACTCCGCCTATCATTCTCTCTTTGCGCGATCTATAAATTCTCTTATCCATTTTTGACTCCTGATTGTTTACAGTGCAAAACTACATTTGAGAAGACACCAATTCAATTACATAGTGATGAATGGCGAAAATGCACGATGAACGCTCCGTCATGCTGATGCCGTTAACCTCTCCTTTGACATTTTTTTCAGACGGTAGAAAAAGCGGCCGTTAAGCATGAACGATGAAGCTATCAAACTGATGGAGAGCCCATACCATATCCCCTCGGTCCCCAATCCCAGAGGGAATCCAAGAATCCACGCGGCCGGCAGACCGATCAGCCAATATGCTATAAAAGTGATCACGGTCGGGAGTTTCACCTCTTTAATACCCCTCAGGATGCCGAGGGCCACGGCTTGTGTTCCGTCAAAAATTTGAAAGAAAGCCGCTATCAGTAAAAGTTTAGGGGCGATCTCAACCACTTCCAGATCAGAAGTGTAGAAATACGGTATCTCTTCTCTGAAGATTATCAGCATAATTCCCGAAAAAACCATGAATCCCACACCCAGCATAAGCGCCATCATACCTGCCTTTTTCACTTCACCAAAATCAGATGCTCCGAGCGCATTCCCAACCCTTATTGTTCCTGCTGTAGAAAGACCGAGACACACCAGATATGTGGTTGCGGCAACGTTCATTGCTATCTGATGAGAGGCCAGATCATCCTTCCCGATCCATCCGACCATGAATGCTGAAGCAGCAAAACAACCCACTTCAAAAAAATACTGGAATCCGCTCGGCAGTCCGATCCGCAGAATTTCACGTCCATGATTGTCAAGTCCACGAAACGGAAAGATTTTCAAATCAAACCGCTTGAATTCCCGGCTGGAATGGACAAAATATGCCAATGCGCCAAACATGAAAAGTCGCGATCCGGTTGTGGCGAGCCCGGCACCATCGAGTCCCATTGCCGGAGCACCAAGGTTCCCGTAAATCAGCACCCAGTTGAATGCGAAGTTTACGACATTGGCAAGGATCGTTATCACCATGGCCGGACGTGTAAATGACAATCCCTCAATAAACTGCTTGTAACAAGTGAATAGCAGCATGGGAGGAATGGATAATGAGAGTATCCTCGTATAACTCAGTGCCAGTTCTGTCACTTCAGGCGGCTGATCCATGTAGCGTATCAAATCCACACCAAAATAGATCACCAAACCCAGTATTACCGACGTTATCAG
>RHKR01000142.1 GCA_008363265.1 Chlorobiota bacterium | reverse complement strand
TATGTTGATTCAGATGCTATCATGAAGAACCTCCCTGATGCTGAAGATGCCAAGAGGCAACTCGATGCTCTGGTTGCCGAATGGCAGAACGAGATCAGCAAGCTGGAGAGCGATATCAAGGTAAAGAAAGATGACTTCGAACGGCGAAAGCTGATACTTACCGATCAGATGAAGGCCGATATCGAAGCCGAGATCAAGCAGCTTGAAAAAGATCTTGAAGCCTACCGCGTAAAGAAGTTCGGAAATGGCGGCGAACTTTTTCTGAAGCAGGACGAGGTTATGAAACCTGTTCAGAACAAGGTTTTCACTGCTATTCAGCAGGTTGCAAAAGATGAAAATCTCGATTTTGTTTTTGACCGGAGCGGGGCAGTGATGATCCTCTTCGCCAAAGATGAACACGACATAACCGCAAAAGTACTTGACAAACTGAAATAATGCAGATATCACTTAGAGAAATTGCACAATTCGTTTCTGCCCGGGTAACCGGGCAGGACGATATTTTAATCGACACCCTTCTCAACATCGAAAAAGCCACTCCAGGTTCACTCACATTTCTTGGTTCAAAAGCATACGAGAAGTTCTTTCCCGAAACAAAGGCAAGTGCCATACTTGTCGCCCAGGGTTTCGAGATGAGCCGTGATGACATTGTATACCTTGAAGTGGAGAATCCGTACCAGGCGTTCCTGCTCATACTGAAAAGGTTTTTTACTTATCAGGCCGAATTGAACGGAATTGATCCAACCGCCTCTATCGACGCTACTTCGACTGTTGGTGAGAATACCGCTATAGGAAAGAATGTTGTGATCGGCAAGAACTGCAGGATCGGTCGTGGAGCAAAGATCTTCCATAACACCGTTATTCTTGAAGAGAGCGAAGTAGGCGACGGAACTGTAATTTTCCCGAATGTCACGATCCGGGAAAAGTCGAGGATAGGCAAAAATGTCATTATCCACAACGGCGCTTCGATTGGTGCTGATGGTTTCGGTTTCGTAAAGGGACCGGATGGGAATTATCTGAAAATTCCTCAGATCGGTAATGTGATAATAGAGGATTTTGTTGAGATCGGTGCAAATACCACGATCGACAGGGCTGCTCTCGGCAGTACAGTTATCAAAGCCCACACGAAAATCGATAATCTAGTACAGATCGGACACAATGTCGAGATTGGCGAGAATACTGCCATTTCGGCACAAACGGGCATCTCAGGAAGCACCAAGATCGGGGATCACGTTATAGTTGCCGGTCAGGTTGGCTTCGTCGACCATATCGAGATCGGGGACGGAGTTATCATCGGCGCTCAGTCCGGGGTTTCCCGCAGCATCCTCAAGAGAGGAATTTATGCCGGCTCGCCTGTAAAAGAATTGAACCAGTTCAAAAAGACAGAAGTGCATATCCGCAACCTGGCAACACTGACAGAGCAGGTAAAGCAGCTCCGTGAAGAGCTTGACTCGCTAAAAAAGGAACAGTCTAAACCTTAAACAAAGGTTTTATTTCCGGCAACATTTCCTTATCTTCATACTGGACACACTCGAGGAACAGACCGCTTGGCGGAGCGGTAAACTTTGCCGGATAGTCGCTTTTAGTATCGAGCAATTCCTTAAATTTAGCCGGTGTAAGGTTCCCTCTTCCAACCTCGACCAAGACTCCCACGATCCTTCTTACCATCTTCCAGAGAAAATGTGAAGCCGTGATCCTGAAAAGGATCATCGAACCGGTATCAACAACATCGACCGAGTAGATCATAACTTTGGTTGACTTGGCATCACCACCGACTTTTGTATCACCGAAAGATGAAAAATCATGCATGCCGGTCATCTCTTTTGCAGCTGCTCTCATTGCGCGTGAATCGAGCTGGTCCTTAACCCACCAGACATAGTTCTTCCCGAATGCGGTTCTTCTTGTTGATATCTGATACAGGTAGGTTCTCCGTTTTGCGTTAAACCTTGCCTGGAAGCGGTCGTGTGTTCTTTCCACCTTCAGGATATTAATATCGTGCGGGAGAAGGTCGTTGATCTTGATCCGGAGTACATCGGGCGGAATGTCATTTGGAGCCACGAGTGAAACCACCTGCGCGGCCGCGTGGACTCCGGCATCGGTTCTTCCCGCGCCCTGCAAATCGAGCTGGGTTGTACCGAATATTTCCTGTAATGACTGTAAAAGGATACCCTGAACGGTTTTAGCGTTTTTCTGAACCTGCCATCCGCTGAATCGGGTTCCTTCATATTCGAGGGTAATTTTATAGGTCGGCATTTATTTCCTTATCACCCTTGTTTCACGGGCGTAAGCGTCCTGTGTTTCATAAACTGTTGCAGTGACTGCAGTTATATTTGCCGGAAGGACATTATCGGCGATCCTGTCGAGAAGATATTTCGTAATGTTCTCAACAGTTGAGTGGAAATCGACATCAACTCGTTTTGTGCTGAAACCCTCAAGCAGATCATTCAACTTTGGATCAAGTGAGGAGACCATGAACGCGTGATCAAGCTCCTCAATGATGGGGTTTACAACTTTCTTAAGGTCATAGAAATCAATAACAAGACCGTTCTCATCTATCTCGCCTTCCACTTCGAGGAAAAGGCGGTATGAGTGGCCGTGCAGGTTTACGCATTTACCGGGGTGGTAGGGGAGTCTGTGCCCCATTTCCCAGTGAAAGCTCTTTGATATTTTCATTAAAGGTTATACTCCTTTTTGCTTTGGGTCCCAGATAAATTTGTGCATTTGGAGCTGGAACCGCACTTTTAGTGAATCTTCTATTATCCAGTCGACGAGTTCAACCGGTTTCAGGGTTTCGAAAACGACCGAGAAAAGTATCTCGCATTTGGATTGCAGGTCATACTTTTGGATCATCTCTTTCGACCACTCATAATCTTCTCTTGTACCGATAACGAACTTGAGTTCGTCTATCGGTTTAATGAACTGGAGGTTCTCGTACCTGTTTTTCTTCATCATCCGGCTTGAGGGGCATTTTAGGTCCATGATCACATGTACCCTGGGGTCGATATTCTCTATAGGGAGACTTCCGCCTGTTTCGATGAGCACTTTGTAGCCCATGTCGCAGAGTGTCTGCATCAGCGGCAACACTTCCTTTTGGATGAGTGGTTCGCCACCGGTGATCTCAACCATGTCGCAGTTGTATCTCTTCACCTCATCGATGATCTGCTCGAGGGTCATGTCTTTTCCCTCGTAGAAGGCGTATTCTGTATCGCAGTAAGTGCAGCGAAGGTTGCAGTAGGTCAGGCGGACGAATACGCAGGGGAGACCCGCGTGAGTGCTTTCGCCCTGAATGGAGAAATAAATTTCGTTTATTTTAAGCATTATTTACCTTGTCAGTGTATAAACATCATTTACCAAACATACCAATAAGAAAAGCAGGAACCCGTTTAGCCCAGGCAGGTTCATTGTGTTCCGCTGCTGGGTCGAAAACCGTTATAAAATCGGTGCCTTCCTTGTATCCGATCTCTTCCAATAAAGCGACCATTTCATCTATACCGGGTTGGAGTCTGGCTTCAAGACCGAGTCCGCCGTTATCGATGTAAAGTTTAAAATCCTTCTTTTTGTGCGCGGTTCTCCGGACGGTTGATACGTAGTCGAACCGGTCAATTTTGAACGCGGGTGAAAAGCAACCTGCTCTTGAGAAAATATCGTTATACTCCCACAGGAGCATGAAAGAGATAAGACCACCCATTGATGAGCCGGCGGTCCAGGTATAATCCCGCCCCGGTTTGGTTCTGTAGAGGGAGTCGATCATCGGTTTAACTTTATTAACCAGAAATTTCATATACCCGTCTCCGAGAGGGGAATTTGAATATTCTTCACGCCGGTTTTTGGAATTGTAAACTCCGACAACGATCATTTTTTGTACTTTCCCCTGTCTGGTCAGCGAGTCAAGCGCTTCATCGATCTGCCAGTCAACTCCGAACCCAACAGTGGTGGGATCAAAAATGTTCTGCCCGTCGTGCATGTAGAGCACCGGGTATCTTTCAGTGGAGTTCTTGTACCCTTCGGGCAGAAGGATGATGATATCACGAGGGAGTATATCACCTTCGCCAATTCCTCTTATGTACTCAACATCGCCGGTTATCTGACCCTTGAACGCAACGGTCTGAGCCTTTGACCAGCAGCAGATGGTGTATTCGAGAACAGTATCGCGCTGAACCTTTGCAATATTATTTCCGGGAACCATGCCGTCGCTGTTCGCCGCTTCCTGCGACCATGAGCCTTTTGTGAACTTGAACTCAAGCACATCCGGCTTCTCGATCTCGAATGAATATGACCAGTATCCGGGTTTCAATTCGGTCATTTTGGTTAATGCCGGGTTCCAGTTGCCGAGTTGCGGGATGCTGCCGGCCAGGTAAACCGATTCGCTGCTGTTTATATTCTGAACGGTCGCGTTAATCGTTACTTTAATTTGGGCTGTCGCCGCGAAGGCAGACAGAAACAGGATCAGAATGGGTCTTATGAATATTTTCATTTTTTCTCTCTCCAGTCTATCACCCGTGGGTCACCTGAAGCATATTCAAGAATGGTTTTCACTTTTATGGTTGAGGTTTTGCCCGGCGCGATTATGAAATGGTCGGTCATCCGGATGATGGTTTCTTCTCCGGTCTCCACTTCCAGTGAGATCATTTCCTTGATTGTCGTGTTCACTGAAAACCTGAATTCACCGGTTTTTGTGTAGAGCGATACCACGCTGTCAGATGCCTTCACACGGTCTCCGGGGAGCACAATTGAGAGGGAATCGAGCGATTCTTCCATGAAAAGCGGGCGGTCTGATGAGTCGATCACGACCCCGTAATCAATATCAGGAAAGACAAGGCGTGGCGATTCACACGAGGTAAAAACTAGAAGTGGTAATAAGTATAACCGGACCGGGAAAATTTTCATAATCAGATTACAAATATAACTTTCCCGCTCCGGTTGGGAAAATAAGAAGCTCAGTGCTGATAGGTGTGATTATCGCTCATTGATATAAAGCACGGCATCGGCGATCGAATTGCCATTGCAATCGACAACTTCAACCCAAAACCTTCCCTTGCTACTGAAAAAAACCTTACGGTAAAACCACATTTTACCCAAAGGTCTTTCAGTCAGGGCTGAGAATTCATATGTTTTACTATTGCCAAATTCCTCTTTTCTGGATATTTGGAATTCCATTCCGCTGCAGTCATTAGCATTAGCGAGGTAAACCAGGAAGGTGATATAACCACCACCGTCACTGATCCAGAATTCATTTGAGTAGTTTATGGCCACTCCGTTGGCATCAACATCCTCGCAGAAGATCAGAGACTGGGAGAACGGCGTGAAAGAAAAAAACAGAATGACACAGCAAATAAGGTAAAACTTTCTCATTACATAGCCTCGTTTTTCTGATCACCCAAATCGGGTTTCTTCAATTGTTCGATCAAAACCGTTACCGGTATTCTATTTTAACGGAACGGCTTACGATCGAATTTCCGTTACAATCGACAACCTCAACTTCAAAATTACCGGGTTTGGTGAATGTTACCTGTTTCCAGAACCATGACCAGTTTCTTTCCGTATCGGTGGAGATCGAAGTGTCGAAGGTGAGGTTTCCACTGGGGCCTCTTTTGTATATCTTGAACTTCACTGAAGTGCAGTTTATCTGGTAGGGGAGTTGAACAAGAAAGAAGAAATAGCCGCCGTTCCGGTCTATCTTGAAGGTGGTGGATGAATTGACCGGTTGTCCCTGGTCGGTCACACCTTCACAGAAATGGAGAGATTGGGCAAAGGCGGTGGAGAGAGTAAGGGTGAATAACACAGCAATCAGGTATAACTTTCGCATTGTTTACCTCGTGTATTGAGACGTACGATTAAAGAGTAAAAATCGTTATTTCGGTTTAAAGGTATCATTATTTTCCATAAAAGTCAAGCAGCATTTTTTGATCGGAGCTCTTTCAAAAATGGAAGAAAAGTGTTATATTTGTGATCTAAATTTTCTGCCGTCGTAGCTCAGTTGGTTAGAGCGTCTGACTGTGGCTCAGAAGGTCATAAGTTCGAATCTTATCGACGGTACGCAGAATCCGGCCTTGTTTAATCGTTTAAGCAAGGCCTTTTTTTATTTAAGGAGTTCCCATGAGCAAGTCTTCAATTATCACAACGCAGCCGCTGGGTTTTCAGTGGCCGGTTTTAGATCCTTTCCTTTTTTGTGTGCACCACCAGGATTTTTATCCCAATGGCAATGGGGAAATGGGGCCTGATGCCTCTCTTGAGGGGAGGCGACTGGGTGAGGACTTCACTCCAAAAGATGGATGGCGAATGTACCACGGCGACACTGTTCCCGGTTTCCCGGCACATCCGCACCGTGGTTTTGAAACTGTTACGATCGTGCTCAACGGTTTTGTTGATCACTCCGACTCCCAC
>RHKR01000141.1 GCA_008363265.1 Chlorobiota bacterium | reverse complement strand
CTGATGGCTCTCAGATTGACTCCGGCCATTATTGTGGTAAGGCTGTTCGTCTCCGCGTCTTTCGAGAGCTTGTAGCTTGTGTAGGCTATACCCGCTGAAGGGGTAACAACTCCGTCGAAGAATGACTTTGCCAGATAGAGGGAAATGTTGTCTTGTTCACCGGCATATCCCATACTCTTCCTGTAGCTCAGTGAGCCATAGTTGGTATTGGCTGAAACCGTGAATCTGCTGGCATCATCACCCTGATAAGTGACCACACCGACCCTTCCGTTCAGGGTAATGTGCTTTGTCAGCTCATACCCCGCTCCCACTTCAATCTCTGTTGTGTTCGCGTAATCGAAGACAGAGAAGATCGAATTGTATCTGATACGTGGAGCAAGATAATTGAAATAGATGTTGAAGTTCCATTTGTTCACTGGGGAGGAGATACCGTCGAGTTCAATTCTTGAGGTCTTCATATAGTTCAGATCGTACTCATAACGGGCATTGAACTGGAAGGCCTTCCCGTGATCGTAGCTTACACGACCCTGAAGGAACTTGAACTGGTTCGACTTCTCCTGGATCAGCACCGAGATGGGATTGAAGGCCTGGTCAAGTCTTGTCACCGTGTATTCACGTGGCCTGAAGTTCTTGACGAATCCACCCGCGGCTATCGTAAGCTCCGGCAGCAGCCTGGCTTTCAGTTCGCCACCCAGAAGGTAATCCTCGCTCCATTTGTCGGTGATCTCAAACTTCTGATTGTCAGGCACGTTACCGCCGTAGTAGGCATCAAGCCCCAGCCACTTATAAGAGGCATTGAGGGAGACACCGTCGAATACTCCCGAAGCGACAGAAGTTATCAATGGCTGGCGGCCTATCTTCAGGGTTGCCACATCGAAAAGCTTCCTGGCCTCGAAGAAGAGGTTGTAGACCCTCATACGGGATTCGGTGCTTGTGTTGAAGTGATTTTCGTAATTAAGGTATGTTCTTAATGAGTACTTGTCGTAGTTCAGATTAAGAACAGCGCTGTGGTAACCTCTGGCCTGAAGGCTCGAGGTGGAAGGTGCTTCGTCCCTCTCATAGAGATAGAACGCGGAGCTGACTCTTCCGTTGATGCTCTGGCTAAACAAAGGTGTCGCCAGGAAAAGAAGGATGCTGAGAGTAGCAATTGATCGCATAATTTAGAACCGATATAATTATAACAATTATGACATGGCAAAAATTACGGCATTTTTCCGAGACTCGCAAATAAATTCTTTCATATCGAAAAAAATATTTTTCAAATGTCACAAAAACTGTAAA
The DNA here is from genome assembly GCA_008363265.1 of Chlorobiota bacterium. Lineage (GTDB taxonomy): Bacteria > Bacteroidota > Ignavibacteria > Ignavibacteriales > Ignavibacteriaceae > UTCHB3. The sequence goes on along the minus strand of RHKR01000141.1, from coordinate 5,125 downwards.
AATGCATTGTTTTAATATAGTGAATTATTATAATATAATTGTAAAATCAAAAAATTCTTTACCGGAATGATCGAATGAAGAAGATAACCGGAAGCCTGAGCTTCAAGCTCGTTTTTGTCACATCCTCTGTTTTGGTGGTATTGCTGATAATTCAGACCTTTCTGACCACCGCGAAACTGAAGGAGGATATGATAGAAACCCTCACAACAGACGCCTACAACCTGAGTGAAATAGTAAAAAATTCCACCCGCTACAGTATGATCCTTAACGCGAAGGAGCAGGTAAGCGAGATATTCAAAAACCTTGAGAAAAAAGACGGCATCATCTCGATAAAACTTTACGATAAGCAGGGTTATGTCAGATTTGCCGGCGACAAAAAGATGATCAACCAAAGGGTTGAGATCGAGTCGGAGATATGTTCACCATGTCACTCTGAAAATCAGCAGCCTCTCGATAAATTGTCACTTCTTGACAGAAGAAGGATATTCAACGATGGAAAAGAGAAGTACATGCTTCTTCTAAATCCGATCGAAAATGAGAAAGACTGCTCCACTTCAGGTTGCCACTCGGATGAACACCAGGCCAAGATACTCGGTATTCTCGAAGTAAAAACCTCGCTAAAGAACATCGATGAGATCGTTAACAGCAATGTTCAGAGTGTTATCACAAATTCACTGATCGGTACGATTCTGATCGCTCTTCTTGTCGGGATACTTGTTGCCGTCCTCATTATCCGCCCTATCAGAAAGATCACCGACGGAATCGCCGAGATCGCCGGGGGAAACTTGAACTACAGAATAAAACTCCGCAGCAAGGATGAGTTTGGTGAGATGGCAACGCAGTTCAATGAGATGTCGCAGAAACTCGATCTGGCATACAAGGAGATCAAAGAGTGGAACGAGACCCTGAACACCAAGATAGAAGAGAAAACCGATGAACTTAAGAACGTGTATGCGGGAATAATCCAGGTTGAGAAGCTTGCTTCGCTCGGAAAACTCTCCGCGACCGTTGCACACGAACTGAACAACCCTCTGGCCGGGATCCTGAATTACTCGAAACTTATCGTGAAAAAACTGATCAAAATTCAGCAGGAGAACGAGTACGAAGATATTATCAAATATCTCAAACTGATTTCCGAGGAATCGGAAAGGTGTGGCGGAATTGTAAAAGACCTTCTGTTATTCTCACACAGAGGGGATGAGCAGAACAATTACACCAGTCTCGCCGAGATAATTTCGAAGGCAGAGATGCTGATCAACCATCACCTCGAGATCAACAGGATCAAGCTCGAAAAAGAACTTCCGGAGGAGCCGGTTATTGTACACGGCAATCCGCAGAAGATCCAGCAGGTGCTTCTTTCACTCCTTATCAACGCGATCGAGGCGATGACGGGCGGGGGAACGATACGGATAAAGGTGGAAACAAGGGAGGAAACCATCTATATCAGAATAATCGACCAGGGAACCGGTATCGCGGCGAAAGATCTTCCGCACATCTTCGAGCCTTTCTACTCGACGAAAGAGGCTGTCCGTGGGACGGGCCTCGGGCTCTCGGTGGTGTATGGGATCATTCATGCCCATGCGGGCAATGTGGAGGTGGAAGAGACCTCCAACAAAGGCACAACAATTTTAATCACCCTCCCGGGAGTTAAATAATGACAAAGAAAATACTTGTAGTAGACGACGAAAAAATATTCCGCGAATCCCTCTTCCACTGGTTTGAAGAGGAAGGGTTCGACGTTACACCGGTCGACAGCGGTGAAGAGGCTCTCAAGGTATATGATGTCGACAAGTTCGATATAATCCTCCTTGATATCAAAATGCCGGGAATGAGCGGCCTTGAGCTTCTCGCCAAGATCAGGCAGATAGACCCCCATGCCACAGTGATAATGATCACTGCATTTGCTTCGGTTTCCACTGCGATTCAGGCCCTCAAGGAAGGTGCATATGACTATGTAACCAAGCCGGTTGATCCCGATGAACTGACTCACCTGATCCACAAGGCATTGAAGGACAAGGAACTTCTGCGCGAGAACATCAAACTTCGTGAGCGGATCGATGATCTGATCAAACCCGACAACCTGATCGGTGAATCACCGCAGATGAGAAAAATATACGAACTGATCAACACGGTCGCGAACGCTGACACCACCGTGCTGATAAACGGTGAAAGCGGCACCGGGAAAGAGCTTGTCGCGAAGGCGATTCATATAAACTCCCCAAGGAAGTACTTCCCGATGATCACGGTGAACTGCGGGGCGCTGCCGGAGACACTCCTTGAATCGGAACTTTTCGGACATGAGCGCGGGGCTTTTACCGGGGCTCAGTATAAAAGAAAAGGGAAATTCGAGATCGCTGATAACGGCACAATTTTTCTCGATGAGATCGGTCTTGTCTCTCCGAAGACGCAGATCGACCTTCTTCGAGTGATCGAAACCAAGCACTTCACCCGGGTCGGGGGGAATGATCTGATCCCCAGCAATTTCAGGGTGATATGCGCGACCAACGAACCGCTCGAGCAACTGGTAAAAGAAGGCAGGTTCAGGGAAGACCTCTTCTACAGACTGAATGTCTTCAGCATCACGATCCCGCCACTTCGCGAGCGAAGGGATGATATTCCGTTGCTTGCTGAACATTTTCTGAAAAAGTTTTCTGAAGGAATGAACAGATCAATAAGAGGCATTTCAAAAGATGCCATGGAGTTTTTGATGAACTACGACTGGCCCGGTAACGTTCGCGAACTTGAGAACGCGATCGAAAGGGCGGTGGTTATCCGCAGGAGCGGCGATATAAAAGCCGAGGATCTTCCTTTCAATATTCATGTACACAAAAACGATGAGGAGGAGAATCTTGAGGCGATCGAGAAAAAACACATCATTAAAATGCTTGAAAAGTACAGCTACAACATTTCAAAGGTTGCAAAAGTGCTCGGGATCGACCGTGTGACACTTTACAACAAGATGAGCAAGTACAACATCGAGCGGGAATAGCGGGGGATTACTCCTTTGTTCGGTTCGTTCTTCAGGAAGAAACCGCCCGGGACCAAACTTGAGATCGAGATGCTCGGTTTCTACGACTCCGTTTTCTTCAAGCGGCTTAAGGAAGATGTCGAGTCACGGCTGCCGCTTGAGGTCGAGCTGTTCGAGTCACTCTACGACATCAGCAAGGCCTTCAACGAGGAACGGAATCAGTACTACACGCCTGACATACTTCAGCATCTCGTCGAGATGCATGACGGGGATCATACATTCAGGATGGCAATCCTGAATGTGGATATCTTCAATCCCGTTTTCAAATATGTTTACGGCGAAGCCCAGTTGAGGGGAAGAATATCTGTGGTCTCACTCTTCCGGCTGCATGAGGAGCTTTACACCGGCGAAGCAGATCCGGATCTTCTATTCGGCCGCTCGATGAAGGAGATATACCACGAACTCGGACACAACCTTGGGCTGGTGCATTGCCTCGATTGGGACTGTGTGATGCACACATCCACTTCGGTGGAGGAGATTGATATCAAGGGAGGGTTCTACTGTCAGTCCTGCTTCAAGAAGTTAAATTTTTCTTAGATTACCGGTTCAATTTTAATTTTTCGGACACACACTAAAACTATCAAAACAGAAAGAAGAAGAAATTATGATCAGGTCTTTCAAACGGTTTGTGCCTGCCCTCTCGTTGTTTACCATCATGCTTGTCTTTTCCGGATGTGGCGGTGAGAAAAAGCCCGCAGCCGAACAGACCACCGGTGACGCAACTGCCGTTTCCGGATTTCGTGCCACTCAATGGGGAATGACACTTGAAGAAGTAAAAAAAGGGGAGAAACTAAAGATCGTTAAGGAAGATTCTTCTTTACTGATCTATTCTGGTGAAGTATACGGGAAACCGGGTGAGGTCTTTTATCAGTTCGATGAATCAGGAACTCTTTTCTCAGCGACTGTTAAATACGCAGTTTCAAAAGCAGATCCTGAAGCTGCCGTCGCGCTTTACAATTTTATAAAGAGTAAAATGGTTACAGAGCTCGGTGCCCCCTCAGTGGATATGGCTGTACTGCTCGACTCAACCATTACCGAGGATCTGAAAATGCCGGGAGCAGGTCTGGAGACCGGGAACAAGATATTTACCGCTGACTGGAATGATAAGCCGGGCTCGCAGATCGGAATTATCCTTTCCAGACCGGAGGAGTCCGACCTTAGTCTCGGCGTGGTTTATCAGAGAAAATAGCCGAAAAAAAAGGACCAGCCCGAAAAATCACCGGGCTGATCCTTTATCCATCATTTTCAGGGGAGAAGTCTTTATCCTGCCAATACAGGATGACCATTCTGTATCCAGGCGTTGATACCGCCTGTAAGATTAACCACATTGTCAAATCCCATAGATAGCAGCAGGCTTGCCGCAATGGCAGACCGGTCACCTCCGGCGCAGTGTACCACTATCGTCTTGTCAGAAGGGAGATTTTCCACATGCTCGGTCAGAAAACCGGCGAACACATGGTGCGATCCTTCGATCCTGGCAATCTTTCTCTCCGATTCATTCCTGACGTCGAGAATGTAAACTGAATCCTTGTTTGTGAGAAGATCATTACAGTTAAACTGATTCAGTGTTTCAAGCTCGATCCCGTTTCCCGACACTTCTTCGATATCATCGAGGTAGCCATGGATATTGTCGAGACCGATCCTGATCAAGGCCTTTGTGAGGGCCTCAACTCTGTGAGACGGCGCAACCAGGATGAATGGATCTTCATAATTGAGTATCCAGCCGGCCCATGTGCTGAAAGCGGAATTGTCCTGAATGTTTATACTTCCGGGGATATGTCCGCCCGAGAAAGATATCTTATTCCTTGTATCCACAACATGCACACCTTTTTCCATCGCCTCAATAAGTTCGGAGGTGTGTATCTTCCTTGGCTGTGGTACCGATGTGAGAAGCGGACGGTTGGTTTTGTTCAGCTTCTTCATCATGGCGAAATACTTTGGTGGCTCGGGCTGACCGTCGAGAAGTGCCTCAACAAATTTTTCTTCATCGTCGATCTGAAAAGCCCAATTTACGAGTTTTTCGTAACCTACCGTTGAGCTCGGAACAGCACCGAGTGCCTTGCCGCAGGCTGAACCGGCACCGTGTGCAGGCCACAC
>RHKR01000140.1 GCA_008363265.1 Chlorobiota bacterium | reverse complement strand
CTCTCGCGTACGAAAGCGAATATTTCCTCGACCAGATCGCGCGGATATCAAGATTGCTGAAATCGTATATTTCACCGGGTATGTCACCCTCAAGGGCTATCTTTGCGAAAGTCTCAGGGATTATCGCGCGTGAGAATACGATATCGGATATGCTGAAACCGATGGTTCCCGCTTTTTTGCCCATGTTGTATGTAGCAGCGAAGAGCGCGAAGGAAGTGGTCCCGATAAACTTGCTTTCATCAGCGAAAAGGGAACGGAACCTCTTTTCATCTTCGAGGGTGAGGTATTTACCCTCTTTTTTGCCGGTCGTGCTGTTTGTCTGACCGCCGAAGAAGTAGTTGTAATCGTCGAGAGTCATAAAATCAAAACCGGCTCTTATGTTGATCGGTCCGATCAGGGTAAACTCGAACGATTTTTCCTCACTCCACGAGATCAGAGCGGGGTTGATCCCAAGGGCATAAACGCCGCGTGATGTAACAGTGTAGGTTTTACCCATCGCTGTTGAAACGGGATCTGAGCTTGCAGATATACCTCCCCCGTTCTGTGCAGAAACCAGTGAGGCAAAAGTGACAATTAACAGTACTATATATCGAATGTTTTTCATCTTGTCACCTCACTATTGATTTGGGTCTACTTTGTAGGAGAACTTGCCGTATGCTCGCAGCTTGAATTTATCGAGGGCATAGAACTTGACCGGCAGGGCATTTGGCCTTGAGGTGTTCAACTTTACATGGAATATCAGGAACTTCGATTTCTGGAAATTCCTGAAGTCCTGATTAACAAGCTTTATCACAATGCTGTCTTTCGCAGCGGTGATCACCTTGTCATCGGAGCCGACCGTAGCACCATGAATTGCCACGATCGAGTCGTTCCCGGAATTTTTTGGGATAAGGTTCATCACCTTGCGGTAGTCCTTATCGACAAATGTTCCTGAGAAATCGATAGCCGCCGGGAATCCGTTTTCAAGCACAAGTGAAATTTCAGCCGAATTGGCGTTGTTGAGCTTGCTTGAATCAGCGTTTGAGAATTCTACAGCAACTGTATCAGAGAATGTACCGTTGGATATTCCGACGTGGAACGGGAAATCGAGTTGACCTACACCGTATACCGAATCGATCATCTGGGCTGTTCCCTCTTTGTAGTTGGGGTTCAACTTTGTAACGCCGACAACGGTCATCTTGTTGGGCAGGTTGTTCGGGAATGCCAGAATAAATTGCTCAACTTTCACCGGATCAAGCTTGATTGTGCTTAAACCGGAACCAAGTATCGTCGGTGGTAGATCCAACTCGGCTGTGTTAACGCCATTGGTTCCTTTAAGTTTGCCCGAGAATCTAACCTCGAAGCTCGTTGCTTTCTGAACCAGCAATTTGATGTCCGAATCCTGAAGGTCAAGTCTTCCAAACTGGAATCCTTTCTGAAGGTCTTTCAGGTTGATACCGATCTCAGTTTCAGCAACCCGAAGTTCAACAGGTTTAACCCGTCCGGTAATGCTCTGCACAACAAGCCCGCCCATGCTTATGCTGGAAACAAGACTGTCTGTTACCAAAACCGTGCTTGTAACACCGGCCTGCACATTGTTTACAGCGCTGGCTGTATAGGTGATGGTATTCTTCAGCGCGCCGCCTGAGTTGACAGTGTAATTTTTCATGTCAGGGATCGAGAAAGTGGCGGTTCCCTTTGCAGGAACAGATATCACCTGGCTGAACGCTGTTCCGTCAGGTTTTTTGAGTTCGGTAACACCGATCGTAACCTGGAACGGCATATCGATCGAGTTCTTTATTGAGATATCCAAATGGCCGGAATCAAACTTGATCAGTGAATACTGTGTCGAGTCATCGATCTTGATAACGTCACTCTTGCTGATCGGATCCTGACGCGGGATAACAGCTTTTACTCCGGCGATTGAAAGACCTGAGAACGATGAGGTTATAATTGTCTTCGGATCTGCCGGCAGGGTAACCGACTGACCCGCACTTCCCGGAGACGAGAGCTGCACTTCAACACGGAGTGAATCCACGAGCTTTACACCCGCCAGAGGAAAATTTATCGTTCTTTCCTGATTCTGGGTAAGAGTGAAAGTTGTGTTATCCGTAAGAAGTCTGGTGTTTTCAGCTATGGTGCTGCCGCGGTAGGTGTAATTCCTGGCGGATCTTACGATTATCCTGCTGATCGTGATCGGTATGGGGCCGTTCTCATTCCGCAGTTTTAGTGCCATTGTGCCCGCCGATAATTCGGCTACTTCGAATGAAGTAAGTCTGGCGAGATCCTGGACGATCAGGGTGTTGTTCACCGGTGGTACGATCTGCGGCTGTCCCGGTGTCACATTGATCCACTGGGTCATTTTAATGCTCTGAGTTACCGGAGCAACATCGTCAACTTTTATCGTGCCGACAGTGGCTTTAATACTTTTTGGATCAGCATCCAGCGTCATCCTGTTCTCGATCCTGACCGAGTTGAGATTCTGCAACTGCTCATAGATAATTATTGCAGTATCGCTCCTGACCTTCAGGTTTGACGTATCCCTCTCAACAATCTCTTTAAGAGTATATTGTCTGTTCACGAATGGAAGATTGAGTTCAACGTCCCAAACCGGCATCATCGGGTCGGTGACTATATCACATCCGGAAAAGAGAAGCAATAGAAAACCGGCTAATCCGGTAAGACTTTTGTAGAATAACTTCATTGCAATCTCATGTTAATATTATTAATCGTTTACATCTTAAATTAATTATTATCTGCATTGCTTGCAAATTATTTGTTTATAAAGCACCCGAAACAATCAAAAAAGAGCATTAAACGAAAGATCAGGCACTCAAATGCCACGTCAGCCGGCTTTCTTTTAATGCTCTTTTCACTAAAGACGCGGGTAACCCGTCATCTTATTTTACAAGTAACATCTTCTTGTTAAGAACCACACTGCCTGCACGAAGCTCGTAGAGATACATTCCGGATGGCAGTCCGGAGGCATCGAACCTGACCTCATATGTTCCGGCATCCTTTGTGTCGTTTACCAGACGGGCAACTTCAACACCCATCACGTCGTATACCCGGAGAACCACATCGGCTCTTTCAGGCACGGAATACTTGATGATCGTGGAAGGATTGAACGGGTTCGGATAGTTCTGATCCAAGCCGAATGCAACAGGCAGCTCAACAGGATCTTCAACACTAACCAGGCCTTGCTGCTTACCTCCGACTATGTCGGAAAAGTGTGATATCCTGGCCACGAGTGAATCGTTATAGTTCTGCGTTGTGATACCTGATGTAGTGAAACTACCGGTAACTGTCATATATGCAAATGCCAGAAGTTCCGCCGGATTGAGGCCAGAGAGCTGACAAAACGCGTTGAAAAGTCCTGATTTCTTCAGTACAAGTCTGAACACCGAAGGCGAATTGAAGTTATATGGACTCGGGAGTGGGTCGATACCTGCGAAATCGAATACCTCAACCCTCCAAAAGAAGAAAAGGGCCTGTGCATTGGCAGGTGTGAAAAGGCCATTGCTGCAGTTAACATTGTTCAGGGTTATCCTCACCTGTATATCCTGATTGATGCAACCATCTTCAAAAACGAAGTAGGAGCCAACGATAGAATTGTACAATGCCTGAGCTATGTTGTATGGGGCTGCAAGATTCGCGGGTTTCACCTCATATTTTTGTCCTTCACGGATGGTGTCATTCCAAATGGAGAACTGGGGGGCATTGGTACACTTTATGGAAATTACCACGTTGATCTTGTTCTGCTGCGCGAATAACACGCCTGAGAACAGTAAAATAACAATGAAAAGTAAACTTCTTCTCATTTTGTACTCCTAAAGATGATGATGTGATTAAAAATTCCGGAGAAACGGTGCTATTAAAGTGTTTGAAATATCAAACATGAATTTAATATTTAATCCGCTAAAAGCAAGATTATTTTATCATTATATAACGATTTTGTAAGAATTGGTGATGCAGCTAACAATAAAGGCTGCCTTGTTGCAGGCAGCCTTTATTTTAAGACTTCTAATTGAACTTTTCAGTCCGTGGGGGAGGGAATCCGAACTGTTGCTCCTGCGGGAAATCAACGTTGATCTCACCGAAGCGGGTTTCATATTTCTCAATGTTATCGGCCAGAGCCCGAAGCAGCATCTTGGCATGCTGCGGTGTCGTGATTATCCGCGACATCACTTTGGCTTTCTGAACCCCGGGAAGTATCCGGGTGAAATCGATAACGAACTCCGCCGGTGAGTGGGTTATGAAAGCGAGGTTCGAGTATATACCTTCCGCTTCCTTCTCACCAAGTTCAACGTTCAATTGCTGCTGCTGTGGAACTGCAGGATCCTTCGGATTCTGATTCATTTTACTTCATTTCCATTAATATCTTCTGAATTTCCTCAGCTTCTTTGGTCTTGCTCAACCTTGAATAAGCCTTGAAGAGGAGGTCGTAACCTTTTCTCTCTTTAGGAGCTTTTTCGGTGTATACCTTCAGGTTTTCAACGCATTTTTCAAATTTAGGATTGGCTTCAGGCCTTCCGTCTTCCTTGTTGGCGTCAGCTTTTTTAAGGATGGTAAGACCCCAGTTGTAATATGCGAAACCTTCATAATAGTAAGCTTCGAAGAAGTTCGGATCAAGTTTGATAACTTCAGCGAACTCGGTAACAGCTCCTGTGTAGTTCTGAATGTTTGTGAGGAAGATACCGTAATAGAGCCTGCTGAGCTTGTTGTTCGGATTCTTTTTTACTTCACCTTCGAACAGGGCGGCACCCTCTTCAGCCTGGTTCAGGAAACCGTAGATGCTTGCGAGCGACTGAAGCAGGTTTTCGTTACCGGGATGAACATTAAGACCCTTCTTCGCTATATCGAGAGCCTTTGTGAAATCCTTCTGCGCGGCAACACTGTCAGCTGCGTTCTTGCTGGCTTTGTAGGAATTGTTCTTTACCTCACCTTTCTTAATGTAAATTTCGGCGAGCTGAGCATAAGCGTAGTCTGAGCCTTTTTTCTCGACGATCTTCTCGAGGATCGGGATCGCTTTATCATTTTCACCCTTGTTAAGGTAGATCATCGATGCGATCTTGTATGCTTCGAGCGAATCAGGCTCAAGGAAGATGGCAGTGTTGAATTTCTCGAGGGCTTTATCGAGGAACATGGCTGTAGTGTCTTTTGATTTCGACTGAGCAGCCTTGTTGTAGTTTGCCACACCGCCGTTAAAAGCTTCAGCCCATGAATTCTGGGTAAGAATATCTATTTCGTTTTTGTATTTACTGCTGATCCCGAGGGATTTGTTGAAGTTCTCAACCATTCCCTTGATGTCTTCCTTTTCCTTGCTGATCAGGCCCAGGAGATAGTAAGCTTCATCGCTTTTGGGGTTCTTGGAAATTTCTTTGTTCAGCGATTCCGCCGCTTTATCCCAGTTCTTCTGCTGAATATAAAGTTTTGCGCTCGACATCTCAGCCGAAGAACACTGATATCCTGATAGCATGAGTCCGAGAAGGATCAGGCCTGAAAAAAGTATGTTGATCTTTTTCATCTAGTTTCTCCAAATTTCAAAATTTAAGGTCGTTTAAATTACTGAGAAATCATTGCATATACAAGATTTACAGATTTTTACCCAAACCTTTATTGATCCACCCATCCGAAAAAATTGATTTTCACCGATTTTATAGATAAATTTCATATTTAAAAAGAGGTTTTTCTTGACAACGGAAGAGATCATCAAATCGGTGCCCAAAGTGCTTCTGCACGAACACCTTGACGGCACCCTCAGGCCTGAAACCATTATTGAACTGGCCGAAGAAATAAACTACACCAAATTACCCACCAAAGATCCCGAAGAACTGAGAAAATGGTTCCACCGCGGAGCAAACAAAGGCAACCTTGTTGAATACCTCCAGGGTTTCGAGCACACCTGCGCGGTGATGCAAACCCGCGAAGCGCTGAAACGTGTGGCCTTCGAAATGATGGAAGACATGTATAAAGACGGTGTCTGTTACGTTGAGATCAGGTTCGCTCCGGTTTTCCACACCCAACGCGGACTCTACATGGACGACGTGGTGGCAGCAGTTCTCGAGGGACTCGAGGAGGGGAAAGAGCAATTCAAGGTCGAGTGCGGCCTTCTCCTTTGCGGCATGCGCAACATGAAAGACACACTCGAGATAGCGGAACTCGCCGTTAACTTCAGAGACAGGGGAGTTGTCGGGTTCGACCTCGCGGGCGAAGAAGGCGGTTACCCCCCAAAGAAGCATATCGAGGCTTTCCAGTACATCCAGCGTGAGAATTTCAATATTACCATTCACGCCGGTGAAGCCTTTGGCAAAGAGTCGATCTGGCAGGCTATTCAATGGTGCGGTGCTCACAGGATCGGCCACGGCACACGGCTCATAGAAGACATGATCCTCGATGAAGACGGCGAGACGGTAAAAGGAATGGGCGACCTTGCCCAGTATGTGCTCGACAAAAGAATT
>RHKR01000139.1 GCA_008363265.1 Chlorobiota bacterium | reverse complement strand
GGGTCGGAGTCGGATTTAAATTTAGATCGCCCGGTTAAGAAAATCAATAAGGGGTTTGATCCTGATAAAAGCTTCTTCAACCAGATCGAATAAACCATCGCTGCAAACTGTCTCCTCGTCGATATATTTGATCGCGATGAAACTTTTCATCCGCAGGTAGTTAATGTGCGGATGCTCCCTGCTGAAACCTTTGGGAGCCGTGGCGAGCACCGGTTCTTCGAGATCAAGTCCGCCGTAAAAGGAGACAAATCCCGGCCCGGTGACGATCGAGTGGAACTCATCCCCATCCTGATCGATGGCGTGTCTTACTTTTGAGAGGAGATCGGCAGGGGGGCGATACAGCCCCCCACCTATGAAAGATTCCTTTGGGCTTATCGAAAGATGGAACGATGCAGGCACTATCTTTAGGTAAGGTGTAAAAGTAAAATTATCCTTGTAAAGTGGAAGGTCAGGCTGGAACTTCCTGTTGTTGTTTATTCTGTGGACCGTGTCCTTCGGTTCCACGATGAGCAGTCTCTCATCGTATGCCGCAAGCCTCCTGAGTAGGACCTCAAGCTCGCTGAGCCAGAAGTTCCGTGCTGCGTTATACCGGTCCCGGTTCGCATCCATCCAGCCTTTTGAATTGTTGGCTGAAAGGTCGCGGAGAAACTTCAGGATATCGCCGTTCGTCAAGCTTCTTCAGCTTCCTGCATTTTTTCACCGGCAGCACCGCCGATCAGTCCGGCTACAAGTCCGATCACAACAGAACCGAGAACTGCGAGAGTGGTTAGCGAAGTGGTATCAGGATCGAGTGTAAACTTGAAGATATCAAGATTCAGGATCGCGGTAAGAACGCCGGCAATTCCCGCTTCGGGGAGAGTTTCACCGGGTGAACGGAGACCAACAACCCAACCTGTGATGAAAATACCGATCGCGAGGCTTATGTAAAGCGGGGAAAGGGTAAGTCCGAACAACTTGATAATAATATTGGAAAGGAAGATGCTCACGGTCACTCCAAAGATGGTACCAGCCGCGATCCATGCCCACTCCACGATCGGTTCCTTGCCGTCGCCTTCTTTCTCGAAGGTCAACTGGAACTTTTCACCCGCCCAAGCGCCGACGAGAGCCAGGAGGATGCCGTTTAAAGTAAGAAGAATAATATTTACCCGCAGCACTTCCGCTGAGAGTTTATCAAACGCGTGGAATTCCATCGAAGTAATGAAAAAATAAGTTACGAAACCGGTTATAACCGCGGCCACGCCCGGCTCGGCTATCGTATCCCCTTTTGAAACAAGTGCGGTCACCATTCCGGCGATAATGTAAGCTGAAAGAATGGCCATGAAAGGAAACACAGGGGTTCCGAATTCGTTTCCGGTCAGCCACACCATTAGCAGCACAAGAATAACGCCGACCAATGTTGAGAGTGAGGCTACCTTAAAATCAAATGCTCTTTTCATTATATAACTCCGGTTAAATTAATGATGATTACGATTCAATTCGATTCGTGGCATTAAAGGTCGTGGAGTTTTGGAGGGTGTTGCCTAATCAACCCGAACTGTCAGGCAATATACAAAAAAAATGAATGTAAGCCGTCGTTCTGTTTCTTACTTTATTTCGAGAAGATCGAGCATGCTCGTCTTCAGGAATTTCGTAAAATTACCGGTAAGGTAAACGAGGTCACTATGGGTGAGCGGTGTTTTTATTATCACGATACGGTTGTAGATCAGGTCTTCCCTGGTAAGGTTTACCTCATCAATATTGAGGTGGGGAATGCCGCCATCCCTTAGCCTTTGAAGCATTCTCATCGTTCCGTCCCGGGTGCCGGAGCCCTCTGTCCAAATACTGATCAGTTTCCCTTCGAACGTCATCAGCCAGTCGAGATATTCATCAATATAACCATAGGTTGCATCGAAGAGGTAGACATCCCTGATCTGGTGTGTAACGCCTCCCTGCCTGAGGATTTTTGAGAGAACGCGAACACCGCCTGAGTGGCAGGCGATCACGATCTTTCCCGGGATGGTCTCGCTGATCTCACCGCGGCCTTTGAGGGAATCCATTATCTCGATCATCAGGTCAAGAAAGCCGTTCTCCTGTTCGAGTTTTCCATAGTATGAATCCGCCGCGTTCTTGGGACCTTCCGGGATAACAAGGATGGCGTTCTTCCTCGCCTCAAGGAACTGGTCGAGCATTTTAAATCCCGAAAGCACACCATCGACAGTGTTGTACCAACCGTGGAAATAAAACACAAAATCAACACTTCCATTATCCTTGTAGCCGGGTGGGACATAAACGGCTACCGTGTTGTCGTCATAGTGACCGTAATACGGCAGCCCGTTGTATCCGTTTGCACGGCCTGCCTCGGGGAAGGGGGCATTCTCGAGTCTGAATTTATAGAGCCGCCCCGGTTCCTGTTGCGCGAAGATTGCGGCCGCGTTCAGCAAAAGAAACAACGCGACAAAGAATAACCTGCTCATCCCTGATCCACCCCTTGCCACTATAGCATCACCACCTGGTGGTCGAAGTTCATACCGTCAAGTTTTTCGATCAGATATTCGTAGAACCCGAGTCCGTATTTATTAGCGAAGTAGAAGTAATTCAGTTCTCTTTCCTGCAGGTTGTCGTTTGGGAGTATCATCGAATAGCTCTTCTGAAGCTGGTTCATGGTTGTTTCATGCTTTCTGATCCTGGCGGCCTCGGCTTTTCCCTTCAACTCTGCGAGATACTGAAGCGATCTTTGCCGGTTCTTTTCGGCGGGGTCAACCAGAGTCTTGTCGATATCTGCAAGATACTCTTTCAACTCTTCAAAGATGTTGTCAAGTTTGTTTCCGGTCACCTCGAATTTGCCGTCGATGTCATATTCAGAGATAAGGGAAGCAACCTTGTTGAATATCTCCCCTTTCAGCTCAAAGAAGTCCTTAACGGAGATATCGTATTTCTGCACAAGGCTCTGCACACTCTTCTCGACAATTGTAGCGCTTATTCTTGGCCAGGCGATGGGAGTCGCAAGGTTGAACATTTTGTACAGCTGAATTATCTGGGCAAAGTAGGCAATTTCAGCAGGCCCGCCAACGTAAAAAGCAGTCGGGAAAAGCCAGTCCTGACAAACGGGACGGAGTATCACATTGGGACTGAACATTTCAGGTGAGCTCTCAAGGAGCTGGGAGAGTTCGTCTTTCGTAAACTTGACTTTCTTCCTCTTGAGCCTGAACTCGTTGTTCTCAAGCGGATCGAGGAGATAGCGACCGTTCTCATTGTTAATAAAAAGATTGACCGGTCTTATTTTCACCTGAGCGTGGTATTCTTCATCGAGTCCCGCGCTTACCTGGATCAGTTTGGAGGCGTGGGTGCGGTAATTCTCGAGTTCACTCCTGAAAACAGGCAACAGAAGCCTTTTTACATCAGTGGCCTGGGGATTGAAGAGAACGAGCCCGTATTTATCGAAAAACTTGAACATCATCTCGCTGAATGATTCAGAGATTGTCTTCCCGGTCTGGTAAACCGAGGAAAGGAACGAGAGCACATCGGGAGTGAACTCGGTGTTTCGTACTGTCGCGCCGAACTGACCGATAAATTCTTCGATCTCCCGCTCAAGCCTCATGCCGCCGACACTTCCTGCCTCTTTCTCCGGATCGTCGTCGGTCTTGTAAACTATGTTTTCAACTTTGTTATCGCCACTTAGTACATTGATCGACGATATCTCTTCAAAATCGTGGTCGTCTCCGGCCAGCCAGAAGACGGGCACAAAGTGAAAGTCAGGGTATTTTTCATTCAGATGTGTAGACAGCTTGATGGCGGAGAGCGTTTTATAGATCGTATAGAGGGGTCCGCCCGCCAGCCCGAGCTGTTGGCCCGTTACGATGGCGAGACAGTTCTTTTCTTCAAGTAACTTGATATTCTGCGAAGTTTTTGCAGAGATCCGTTTCCCAATATACTGGTTCTTGATGGTCTGAGTCACCTGTCTGCGGTCGGACGGGTATTTTGAAAGAACATCACGGAAGTGGGCTTCATAAATCCCCTCGTTCCGGAAATCTTTTATATAATATTTAGCCACCTTCTTGAAATTGTATAAATAATCAAGGTATAAAGGTGATTGGCCAGGAATCTCTGTAAAGCTAATATTCATCTCAAAATCTCCGGATTTAATTATGCAAAGATACTAAATTAGTGGATAGTGGTTAGTGGTTAGTGGTTAACGGTCAGTTGAATCCAACAGTTCGCCCGTCGCGGCGGATCAGTGGAAAGTGGTTGGTTTTCATCAACCACTCACCTCTAACCACTCACCACTAGAAACCGTGTGACCTATGTTACCAAATAGATTGTTAATTGTTCATTTTTTTCGTATTTTGAGAAACATTTCAATTCATTTATTCACACAAAGGAGCCACTTAAATGGCATTTCTACGCGCTTCGCTCCTTTTTCTTTTCCTTACCGGATTTGTGTTTGCACAAGAGACCGGCGGAGACAAAGATAAGGACATTTCGAAGTACTGGACCAAGGTTACTCTCGACCAGAACTTCACAACCGCGGCGGGTGATAATTCATTCATATACATCCCCGCACCAAATATTAACAGATTTGCCCGTGTTAGCGGCGCGGAAGCCACTCTCTATCCAAATTTCAGACCTTTCCCGACCACAAATTCGACCCAGTCTGAACTTAGTATAGATGTGCATCCGTCAAACATGGATATTCTCCTCCTTACAGCCAACTCCACATCATGGTCAGGCAGTACGGTTGGTACCCTGTACGGTACAGGTACTTACCTTACTACCAACGGTGGAACCAACTGGCAGGGATGGGATGATCCTCCATACGGCAGAAACTCCGGTGACCCCGTTTCAGTTATTGCTCCCAACGGCTATATGCATGTTGGCTACATTCACAATAACGGCGGTCAGGGTGTCGCTTCATCCTCGAACAACGGTGTTAACTGGACTACCTCACAGGCCGGCGCTGCCCCTGCAAGTTCAGCTGACCTTCTTGATAAAAACCACATGACCACCGATAAAGTTGCCGGCAGCCCTTATGCCAACAGACTTTATAACGCGTGGACAGCATTCCTCACCGGTTCACCGGATGAGAATGAGATCCAGGTCGTTTACTCAAGCAACAACGGCACAAGCTGGAGCGCACCGAAAAATGTCTCCGGTAACCTTAATGCCGGAAGCCACTGCCAGGGCGTTAACCTCGCTACCGGTCCTAACGGTGAAGTTTATGCCGCATTTGCCGTTTACGACAACTGGGCAGCAGGTCAGTATGGTGAAGATGCCATCGGTTTCGCCAAGTCAACCGATGGTGGTGTTACATGGGCTCCCGCGACCAAGGCTTACACTGCGCTCAATTTCGGTATCCGTGGCAACCTGAAACCGACCTCGATCAGAGTTTCATCATTCCCTTCAATGGCAGTTGACAGAACCAACGGCCCCGGAAGAGGGAACATCTATATCGTTTGGCCACAGAAGGGTGTAGCCCCTGCCGGCAGCGATCCTGATATCGTTATGATCAAGTCGACCGACGGCGGTACAACATGGTCAGCCCCTGTAAGAGTTAACAATGATCCTATAAACAATGCCAGAGATCAGTATTACCCATGGATGACCATAGATCAGACCACAGGTGCTCTCTACTCAGTATGGTACGACAGCCGTGATATGAGCAACGACTCAGCTACTGTTTATGTCGGCCGTTCGATCGACATGGGTACAACCTGGGAAAACATCAGAATTTCCGATTCCAAGTTCAAACCGAAACCGATCAGCGGTCTCGCAGGCGGTTATCAGGGTGACTACATCGGTATCGCGGCAAAAGACAACAACATCTGGGCTTACTGGGCTGAAGACAGAACCGGTGTTTACCAGGGCTGGGTTGGAAAAGCCTCATTCGGTCCCAACATCATGCATACCGCTCTCGGAAACACTGAGAATCTGAACGGTCCGTATGTTGTTAACGCGACCATCGAGACTGCCATACCTCTCGCTACCAATGGCGTTAAAGTTTACTGGGGCAGAGGCACTTCAGGTGAGATCACCGATTCACTCGTTATGACCAACACTTCAGGCAACAACTGGACAGCTTCCATCCCAGGAAACGGCCAGCCTGCCACCTACAATTATTACATCTACGCAATGGACAACACGGGTGGATACTCAACATTCCCTGCCGGTGCACCGAACAACAAACTCAGCTTTGTTGCGGCCACTGACACCGAAGCTCCTGTTGTTACACATGCTGTTCTCGGCGACCAGTACAGGGAAACCTGGCCTGCAACCGTTAACGCTACCATTACCGATAACATCGGTATCGACAGCGCGTATGTTGTTTACAAGATCAACACCAGCGGAACAATGAGGAAATTCTACCTCACAGCCGGTGGCGGAAATGCCTTCTCGGGTCAGTTCAACGTTGATACCACACTCATCGCTCTTGGCGACACTCTTTATTACAGAGTTGTTGCAGTCGACGCGGGTGCCGCTCACACAATGGGTTATCACCCCTCATCAACCGGC
>RHKR01000138.1 GCA_008363265.1 Chlorobiota bacterium | reverse complement strand
CTGTTGTGAAGCACGGGTTTACCGACGCCAATGGAAAATACACGATCGAGTTCTCAGTTACAGGCGGGATGGATCTTAGGGTTGTGGCTCAAAAAGAAGGTTACACTCCCGATACAACCAACGTTTTCGCCGTGGCAGGAAGAACCTTGTCTGCAACAAAATTACTGTTAAAGTCTACAGGAACAGGCGGGGGTTCAGGAACCACCCGGAAACCGGCCTCGCTTTATCTTGCGTCGACATCAGTCCCGAATATCGGGATCAGAGGAGCGGGAAGTCTTGAGTCGGTTCAACTCGTATTCACGGTTGTCGACTCTTTCGGAGTGCCGCTCGACCTTGAGAATGCGGTAAATGTCTCTTTTGCCCTGGGAGCATCGCCCGGGTCGGGTGCATCACTCTATCCTGCGGTGGTAAGGTCTGATGCCAGCGGAAACGCGTCTGTCGTGCTCACTTCAGGTACGAAGGCAGGTGTTGTGCAGGTGGCTGCCACTGTCACTTCTGACGGCAAGACGATCACTTCGATCCCTGTTCCTGTAACGATACACGGCGGTTTGCCCGATCTGGCACACTTCAGTGTGGTACCGGCCAAGCTTAACATTCCCGGCTACAACAGATTTGGAGTGTTCGATGATATCACAGCCTATGTAGGTGACAAATACTCCAACCCGGTCCGTCCCGGAATAGCAGTCTATTTCAATACGGACGGAGGAATAATCGGGGGTTCAGCTCTCACATCCGATATGGGAATTGCTACTGTAAGTCTCTATTCTGCCAATCCACTTCCGACTCACCCCACTTTTGGACCCGGATTTGCGACAATAACCGGTTCGACCATTGATGAGAACAAAGCAACTATTCAGGAGTCATGTTTAGTGCTTTTCTCAGGTTTGCCGTTTATAACAGTCAGTCCCACTTCGTTTGATATTCCCAATAAGGGTTCACAGTCATTTATTTACACAGTGATGGATCAGCACAACAACCCTCTGACAGAGGGGACTTCGATAACTGTCGCGGTGGAAGGGAAAGACTATGAACTTTCGGGTGATAAATCTTTAACGTTGCCTGACACCCAAAGCAGAAGCTGGACAAGTTTTTCGTTCACGATCAGGGATGTCGTCGACACAGCGGCAGTAAATCCACTCAGAGTATCCATTAAATCGGACGGTGGAAACGGGAAAGCGCAGCTTTCGATTTCGGGTATAATCCGTTAGCCAACGAATGGAATAAAGAAACCGGTTCGTTTTTTGTATGAGCTCCAGGCTTCCCTAAAGGTGGCTGAGAGCATCTCTTCTTCTCTTTTTCCTCTGAGTATAAGAAGAGGGAGTGAGATTAACAGAGTGAGAAATACGACGGGTGACGACAAGATCGCGAGTCCGGCAAACAGATCGGCCAGCAACTGGCTCAGATACTGTGGATGTCTGATGAATGAATAAATACCATTCTCAACCAGTTTGTGATCCTTAAAGAGCAAGATCTCGGTGGAGTAATTGGTACCGAGTGATTTGAAACTCTTCAATTGAAGCCAGGAAAAGAGAACAAAAAGGAGAAAGAAAACAATTCTTAGCGGCTGGCCCGGTTCGGGAAGCAAAAACCAGCTGTTAACCAGGGGAAACACACCGAAAAACTGCAGGAGGGATGATAACGCAAGGATATTTGGCGGAACTGTTTGTTCCCAGCCGGAAGCCCTCTTGGCAACAGCCGATACCTTGCTCTTCAAACTGCTCTTCGAGCCGGAATAGTTTGCAGCGGTGAACATCACCAGTGCGATCAGTACGAGAATATTTACGGGGTCCATAATTCTAAATTTTTTAAGTTGAAAGTTACTGAATAAGAAAAAAATATTAACAACTATGGACAACATCAGCCTGCCGGATGACGGACAAATAAAACAAGCTTCAGAAGAGGAACGTGATCGCCAAATGATGGCGGCTCACGACATCAACAATCTGTTCAGCGGTATTTTTTCGAATATACGGTTGTTACGGAAATTTGTTGACGGTAACAGGGAGGCGGTTCAGTATCTCGACAATATTGAGCACAGTTCGCGCCGCGCCACTGAGATTGCAGGTGAGCTGCTGGCACCTCCCGGAACAGAGAAAAAAAGAGACGGGCGGATAAATACCCGCCTGCTTATCAATGAGGCAGTTTCATCCGTAATTCACACCTTCCCAAAAGAGATCAGAATTACCACTGAGATCAGCACTTCAATCGCGGATCTTAAGGGTAATTCAACCGAGATATACCAGGTCATCCTGAATATTTTGATCAATGCTTTTGAGTCGATAACCAACAGTGGCGAAATCAAGGTAAGTGCCGTGAATATTTTCCCTCCTGTCATGCTGGGTCAGGATGGCCAGGAAGAACAACCCAAGGTTATGATCAACATAAGGGATACCGGTTGCGGTATGGGGCAGGATGTTCTGAGCAAGATATTCAGACCATATTTTTCCACGAAGAAGAAAGGAAGAGTCAGTGGTCTGGGATTATATGCCGTCAAGAAAATGGTGGAAGCCAATAATGGAAGAATAGTGTTGGAAAGTACCCCCGGTGAAGGTACACTCTTCTCACTCGAACTTCCCGCCTATGTTCACGTCAGAAAGACAATGATCCGGGATAAATTCAATATTCTGATCGCTGATGACGAAGAACTCCTTGTTTCGATACTGGAAGACCTTCTGACCGGAATAGGTTACTCTGTGAGTTCCGTGAGTTCTGCTGAAGATGCCATTGAGAAACTGCGTGCCGACGGTAGTTATGACGTATTAATAACGGATCTGAGAATGGGTGGGATAGATGGCTTGGCTGCAGTGAAAGAGATCAGGAAGTTTGATCAGGATATCAAGGTAATTCTTTCCACGGGTACCATGGGGCTCAGCAACCTTGATTTCAATGATGTACGGGTTGACGCCATACTTCAGAAACCGTACGAACTGGAGTCTCTTCTCGCGTTGCTCGACAGTCTCGTGTAAAGCTTACATGTAAAGCACTTTTCTGATCGAAACGAGGAGCTCATCGAGATCGTAAGGTTTTGTTATAAAATCGCTTGCACCCAGTTTGGCTGACCGGATCGCCGAGCTGAGATCGGCATAAGCAGTCAGTACGATCACCTTCAATACGATCCCTTCTTTTTCCATCTCTTCGAGCACAAAATAACCGTCTTTCCCCGGCATGTTGAGGTCGAGCAACATCAGGTCGATCCGGTTCTCGCGCAGGTGATCCAGAGCTTTTTCAGCCGAATCCACGGAGTAAACGGTATATCCTACCTCGGTCAGTTCCTCTTTCAGGATCTGGCTAAGGGCAATCTCATCGTCGACTATCAGAATTGTTTCCATGTCAGGGGAATCTCTAAATTTCTAATTCATTTATTAAAAAGACGCAGATCATTCTATTTCTTTTCAGGATCTTCGCCTTTCAAGAGGTTCTTGTTAGGGCTTTTATTCATTAACTCTTCGTTTGTTTTTCTATGCTCTTCAAGCTTCTTATCGAAGATGGTTTTGTCAGCAAGAGTTTTTGCCCTGTCTTTGAGGGCCGGCAAGAGCTCGGTCTTCACAACGATAATTATCTCTTTCTTCGTAAGTTTTTTCTGATCGCTACCGGCCAGATACCTTATACCGAGCACCCACCAAGGGAGGTCCTTCAGGAAAGGTATTCCGGTTCTTACAGTGGATTCATCGGTAACATAGAGGCCGCCGATCACTGTTTCCTCGCCGTTGAGCATCATGATCTGTGAATTCGCTTTGGTCTTTCTGATCTCTGTTGAGAGCTCGCTTGGGAATGCGGTACTTCTCTCTACAGCGAGTTTCAGGATTATATAGTCCAATCCTTCCTCGTTGTAGATGTGTGGCGTAACGTCGATGATCGACCCCGTCTGGAAGAACTGATCCGTCACGTTTCCGGCGAAATCCCTTTGCTTGATAGAGAAGTCGGAACCGATCTGTATCTTTCCGTTCTCGCCGTTCCTTACCACAATTGAAGGATTTGCAATGATCTCGCCGAGATTCTCAGATTCAAAAAATCTGAAGGTACCGAGAAGGTCCCCTTTGAAATCACCGAGGTCAAACTTGGAACCGAGTGACAAATTGAAATCGGTCGGGGTTGTCTCGGCGGTTGATTCACCAAAAGTTTTAAGATCGATTCCGAACTCATTATCCGGGTCTGAGAGGAGCATCTTCCAGTTTATCCCTCTCTCTCTGAGTGCAGTGTTATCGGCCTCAAAGAAGATGGCGGAGATCTTAACTTCACGCGCGTCCACGGGGGCATAGATCGCCTTGTCGGGCTTTTCAGGATCGGGCACAACTATTGGGCTCTTCGGCTTGTCGACAACTATTACTTCTTTCGATTCCTCGATCAGAAGCCCACGGTATTGTGTGATTATCTTAAGAGCCTTCATATAATTTATGTTCGTCAGCTCGATACCGATCGGTTCTTTCCCTTCAACCTTGCAGACGATCTTTCGTCCGGTCAGCTTCAGGGACATTTTGGAGAGTATCTCGATGGCCTGATCGAAAGTGAGTGAAGGGGAAAGAGTAACGATCTCATCCGGCGAGTTATACTCGTTCAACTCCTTTTCGAGGTCATTCTGCGCAGCGAGATTGAAAGTGAGAAGGATGATAAAAACTGAGAATGAAAAGAACTTCTTCATATCAATCACCTTTTTGTTTCTTGTTGTGGCGAGAGATCTGATTCTTGCAATAGTCTGATCGTAACGGTTTCAATGACCCCGCCTTTGTTTAGAACAAATGAGACACTGTTGGTCTCCCTGTCGATCCTCGTAAGGAAGCCGAGATAGACCTCGTCTCCTTCAGCCAAAACGTAAGTCCTACCCCTCTCATCCATAAGGAATGCTCCATCGGGAAGCATGGCAAGAAGTTTTGCGTTTTTCACTTCGAGCAGCTCATAAATGTTCGGCTCGATCTCCGTGCGGAGTTTCGGGTAGAATATATTGTAAATTTTTTCAGCCTTCAGGTCATTCTCTGTGAACTTGGTGGAAGTGAACCTGTCATCAGGTGATGTATAAACCTTTACTTCAAGCGCAAAGTTAACAAAATAATAAGGTGACTTGTCTTCATCAAATACCACATTCTGGGAGAACGTAACGTTCTGAACCTTCTTAAGTTCCTTGCTCTCCTCGATGGCATAGATCATTTTCCAAAGTTCAAAGAATGAACACTGCCCGGAAAGCTTGTATTTCAGTACATTGAACCCACCCTCAGGTTCGTTTCCCATATACTCCATGTTCACGTAACTCAGGTCGGAGAGTCCCGGAGTTTGAGCCGCGAGAAAAGAGTAAAACTTCGACTGATGTATCTCTTTCGGAATATTGTATTTCCGTTGTGCAAGAAGCGAATCGAGCGCAGAGAACTTCGCCTTCAGCTGGTTCAGCTGTGCATTCAGCGATGCCGTGTCATACTGTGCGTTACTCTCTTTAAGAGTCTTCAATTTTGCCATTCGGTCGTCAAACTTCCCTTTGTACACAAAGAAGTGGAGGACAGCCCAGGCTATCATAGCGAGAACGATCAGGATCAGGATGACCAGGCTATTTTTTGACTTCCGTTCCATCCGTAACCGTTTTAAGTGAATCGCTCATTTGAATTGAGAACTTGAAAACCCTCTCATCAGCAATTTTTTCTGAAGTTACCCCTCGCAGGATCGCTCCGTCGAGGAACTGTGTGAATTCGCTGATAAGAGGCCGGCTCTTGCTGATACCGAAGATATCGACTTTGCCGGGGCCTGCGACCGACATACCGGTCAGCCACATTGAATTTCTCTGTTCGAGGAATCCTGCGACACTGCTTAATTTTGCCTGCCAAACCGAAGCATCTTTTGTCACGCTGTCAAGAACTGTCTGAGTCTCATCAAAACCTTTTACTTTTGAGTCGAAGGCCGATATCTCATCCAGGATCGCCTTGTATTGCCTCTGTTGCTCTGTCAGAACCGCTATCTGTGCATCCAGTTTGTTAAGGTCTGCAATTTTGTTCATGATGCTCAGGGTGATGAACAGTGTTACCCCGAACAAGGCAAGGATGGCGATATACCCGTGCCAAGCAAGAGGGAAGGTCTTCTGCCTCTCGATGAGCATTGAGGGGATCAGGTTGATCCCAGTATACTCTTTATTAAGTTCTTTTGTGTACTCTACTGCGGCAGCTATCGGAACCGCGAACGCTGAAATATTTTCTTCGATCTCCCTGTCCAAAAGGGAAGTGTCGATATCATCGAAGTCCATACCGGTTATTCTGGCGCGCGGGAAAGTTTCCCTGAGTGATTGAGGTAGATAATCTCCCCAATCCTCGCCGCATATCACGATATTGTCGAGGTTCGAGATGTCGCCGTTCTCCATCTCGAGCATGATCTTCGAAGCGTAGATATCGAACGAGTCGATGTTGTGCTTTCCGATATTGAGCATCGGACCGATGTGCTTCACCTGATCACCCATCAGGAAGATCATTCTGCTGTACTCTTTACCGATGTAGAGGATCAGAGTGTAATCAGACAGTGCAAAATTGAACTTGCGGGATGCA
>RHKR01000137.1 GCA_008363265.1 Chlorobiota bacterium | reverse complement strand
TGAAACTCTCAGAAAAGACATCTTTGAGATGCGGAAGAGGCTGTATCCCGTGAGCCTCTCAGGTCTGTCAAGTCTTACTGACTTTATTAAAGGCCGGGGCGGTACAACGGATATTGAATTTATAACCCAATACCTCGTACTTTTGGATTCTGAAAATCTTAAAATTTCGGCGGGGGAGAGCAATAGAGATATCTTAAGGCTGAATGATAGAAGGCTGATCCGCCTGCGACGGACTGAATCATTGAAGGCTGAAGATGCCTCAGTGCTGCTCGAGGGGTTTAATTTTTTGAGGAGGGTGCGACTGGCGATCGAGTGTATATATAACACATCGAACTGTGTGTTGCCTTCAAAACAGAAAGGGGAACTGCTCTTCAGGTTTTTACAATTCAATAACTATGATGAGATGGCCGCCGCCGTTAATTCAACCCTTAAAAAGAACAACGAGATCTTTCAACAAATCTTTAAAGGATGATGGAGCTTTTTAAAAAGTACTACGCTTCGCTGACCACTTTTGTGGTTTTTCTTGTCTATTATTCGACCATGGCACCCTCGGTGCTTCAGATCGATACGGGTGAACTTGCCGCCGCGCAGGCACTTCTCGGCATCGCGCATCCGACAGGTTACCCCCTTTTCACGATGCTGGGATACCTTTTCTCGTTGATCCCGATGCCCTTTACAACCATCTATCAGTTGAACCTCTTCGCTGCTTTAACCACGTCGGCAGGCATCTACTTTTTTATCAAGACTGTCGCGTTTATTCTCGAAAATTTCGCGGCATTCGAAAAAACATCCGGATCAAGGAAAAGCAAAAAGCAGCAACCGCTGAAACGCGGCAAAGCGGCAAAGGCAACTGATTCATCCTTCAGTCCGCCGCAGGCGGATCATTCCGCCGCAGGCGGATCAGCCATAACACTCCTGTCTCTTTCCGGTGGTTTGATCCTCGCTTTCAGCAAGACAGTCTGGTTTCAGAGTACATCGGTAGAGGTTTACTCACTTCACCTGGCTCTTATCTCGGCGGCGTTTTACACTTTGGTAAGGGCGTTTGTTGGATCTCAAGAACTTAAGAACTCAAGAACTCAAGAACTTAAGAACTCAAGAACTCAAGTACCTGAGAACCCGGGCAACGAATCCTCTCCACTCGCTCCGCCGCAGGCGGATCGCTACTCACCACTGATAACGGGTAACACTCCTTGGCTTCTTTTCGCTATCGTACTCGCACTGTCGTTCTCCAATCATATGACGACGCTTTTGATAATTCCCGCGACCGCGTACCTGTATTTTGTCAGGTTTGGTTTCAGGAAAGAGTCATTCATTACGCTTGGCAAGATGCTTGGTCTGTTTTTCACGGTGCTGATCCTGATCTACGCTTATATGCCGATCAGAGCGGGGATGGATCCGTTGATCAACTGGGGAAATCCCGTTGACTGGGAGAGGATCATGCGTCATGTATCGGGCAAGCAGTATCAGGTATGGCTGTTCAGTTCGTCTGAGGCTGCAGCAAAGAATTTCGCCCGCTTCTTCTCAGGACTGCCGACAGAGTTTTATATTTCACTTCTGGCATCGGTTCTCGGGATATTTTATCTTATGGGAAGGTCGACCAAACTGCTGGTGACAGCCCTGTTGCTTGTGTTCGGAACCGTTTTTTATGCCATCAACTATGATATCGTCGATCTTGAGTCATACTTTTTGCTGGCATATATCGGCCTTTCATTGCTGGCGGTTTTCGGACTACTTTTCTTACACGAAAAACTTAACGACATAAAGAAAACGGCCGGAGTGGCGGCACTTCTGGTGCTTGTACAGGCCGGTGTTACATACGGTGGCATCAACCAGAGCAACAACCTGATATTTGAGCAGTACACCAAAGCCGTATTGGAGAAATCGCCTAAAAACGCGGTTCTCTTCAGTTATCAGTGGGACTATTGGCTTTCCGCGTCATACTATTTCCAGTTCGTCGAGGGTTTGCGGAAGGATGTAGCGGTTATTGACAAGGAACTTCTCCGCCGGTCGTGGTACTACAATCAACTCGACAACAAGTACCCATGGCTTACACCCACTTACAAAAAAGAGGCCGATGTCTTTCTGAAGGAAGTGGTGCCTTTCGAGCGTGAGCTTCCCTATGCGGCGCAAGTGATCGAGGGTGCTTACCGCGATGTGATGCTGGCAATGCTTCTGAACAATATGAAGGATAAAGCTGTCTTCATCGGCCCTGAAGTATTCGAAAAGGAGATCGCCAACAAGGAGATAGTTCTGCCCGATAGCGTAAGGCTGGTTCCACATCTCTTCTTCTATCAGTTAACATCCGGCGATCAGTATGTCCCCGCGCCGGACCCTGATTTCACCTTAAGTTCAGGCGGAGTGAAAAACTATTATGTTGATCAGATAGAAGCGATAGTCGGGACAATGCTCCTCCGCAGGGCCCAGTATGAACTGGCTTACAAAAAGAAGGACCGGGCAAAAATTTATATCGATAAAGTGGTCAAGGATTTTCCGGCGGTAAGTGTTCCCCCGGAACTGCTTGATCAGATAAAATAGAGAAAGAAAAATGACAGAACTTATAAAAAAACTCGACCCTACAGGTCAATTTGACGTGTTAAAGAATTCGTGGCAGCAGATCGAAAATGCCCTCGCGAATGAATATGAAGTTAACCTTGATGTTGCAGGTATTAAGAACATCGTGATCTCCGGTCTTGGCGGCTCCGCGATCTCGGGGGATGTGTTTGCCCTCTGGGCGAAAGATGAACTGAAGGTCCCGCTGCACGTAAACCGTAACTACGGTGTTCCGAACTTCACTTCGGAAGATACACTTGTGGTACTTTCATCCTATTCCGGCACAACCGAGGAAACCCTCTCAGCCTACCAGGCCGCGGGGGAGAGAGGCGCCAAAAGGATATGCCTTACCACAGGCGGCACGCTGAAAGAGTGGGCTGACCGGGACGGCATCACCGCGGTACCCCTTATGCCGGGTTTCCAGCCGAGGTATGCGCTTTACACCTCATTTTTCAACATACTGAACCTTTTCGCGAAACTTGGTCTCGTTAAAAGGGACGGTGAACTCCTCAACAGAATTGTAACCCGTATCAAAGCGAAGGGGGAGGAATTCTCTCAACCACAGAACTCCGCGTGGTCGGTTGCTGAAACAGTGAACGGTAAGCTTCCGATAATCTACTCTGCCGCCGGTGTTACAGATTCCCTCGGCACCCGCTTCAAAGGGCAGTTCAACGAGAACGGCAAGACCCACGCGTTCCACAACGTCTTCCCAGAAATGAACCATAACGAGATAATCGGCTGGGAAACCTACGGGCAAACCAATGAAAACTGGATAGTGTTTGAAGTGCTTGATCCAACAATTCACCCGCAGATAAAAAAGCGGTTCGATATCTTCAACGAGATCCTCGAACAACTTGAAGTGCCGCTTGTGAAGATCATAAGCAACCTCCCGACATATCAGGAGCGCCTCTTCGACATGATCTACTATCCCGACTGGATCACATACTACCGTGCCATTGTCTGGGAAAAAGATCCGGTGGAGATTGATTTTATACATATGCTGAAGCAGAGGCTTCAGTAAAGTGATTAGTGATCAGTGATTAGTGATTAATATCTTGATATAAGGCTTCGGGCGAGCGACACTAAATACGCGCTTAATAGGACTCCACTGATCACTGATCACTAATCACTGATCACTCAAAACCTGCAAATCAGAACAAACGAATGATAGACATTGTAAACCTTTCCCTCCAGTTCGGGGGGAAGTATCTTTATAAAGATGTAAATTTTAAGATAAATGCCGGTGACAAGATCTCCCTTGTGGGATCGAACGGAACGGGTAAATCGTCCCTCCTCAAGATGCTCAACGGCATGCTTGAGCCGGAGAAGGGTGATATCTTTAAGCGGAAGAACATGGCCATCGGGTATCTTCCGCAGGAGAATGTTACCCACAAAGGCTTGCCATTGCTTGAAGAGGCGCTCGCCGGTGTACCCGGCCTGAAAGAACTTCAGGAGAAGGAACGGGAGATAACTGCACTTCTGAATGATCCTGAACTGGAAGAGCTTGAGCACCTCGGTCTGGTTGATCAGCTCGGTGAGATACATCAGCGGCTTGAAGAGATCGATTCATACAGTGCCGAAGCGCGGGTTGAGAAGGTCTTATTGGGTCTCGGTTTCTCGCAGAATGATTTTGAAAAACTGACCGACCATTTCTCGGGCGGCTGGCAGATGCGAATAGCCCTCGCGAAAATGCTGATCGCGGAGAACGACCTTCTTATGATGGATGAGCCTACAAACCACCTCGATATCGATTCGCTCGAGTGGCTCACCGGCTTCCTGCGCACTTACAAGGGCGCGCTCTTACTCGTTTCCCACGACCGCCGTTTTGTGAACGCGGTGACGAACAAAACCCTCGAGATATACAATACCGATTTTTCAGTGTTTAACGGCAATTTCGACCATTACCTTCGCGCTAAAGTTGAGAGGGATGAGAGGGTCGAGCATGAGTTCGAGCAACAGCAGAAGCGGATGAAGGAAATTCAGAGTTTTATCGACCGCTTCAGGTATAAATCGACCAAAGCGAAGCAGGTTCAGAGCCGCGTTAAGATGCTTGAACGCTTTGACAAGATCGACCTCCCCGATTTCGAGAAAGGGATCACCTTCAAATTTCCCGAACCTCCGAAATCAGCGCAGATCATGTATGAGGTGAAGAACCTCACCATGCGGTTCGGTGATAACCTCGTGCTTGACAGTATAGATCTCAGGATCGAGAAAGGTGACAAGCTCGCTTTTGTGGGTCCCAATGGCGCGGGAAAATCAACACTTTCGAAGATCATAGCATCGGTTCTCACTCCGACCTCTGGTGAAAAAGTGCCCGGTTACAACACATCTGTGGCATATTTTTCACAGGAACAGAGCGAAGTGCTGGATCCCGAACTTGATGTACTCGAAACGATCGCCATGGAGGCGGGGAACATGACGCTCCCGCAGATCAGGGCATTGGCTGGATCGTTCCTTTTTACCGGTGATGATGTTTTCAAGAAGGTTGGTGTGCTATCCGGTGGTGAGAAGAGCAGGGTTGCTCTGGCGTTGCTTCTGCTGAAAAAAGCAAACCTGCTGATCATGGATGAGCCGACGAACCATCTTGACTATAACAGCAAACTCGTTCTGCAGAAAGCACTTATGAACTTTTCGGGCTCGCTGGTAATCGTTTCACACGATGTCGATTTTCTTCAGCCGATCGTGAACAAGGTGGTCGAGATACGCCGGGGGTCATTCCGCGTATTCCCCGGTACGATCGAGTATTACCTCCAGAAACGGGGTGAGGAAATGATGGAACGGAATGAGATAGCCGCCACTTCCCGCAAACAGGAAGCAGACGCTTCCGCCAACCGCAAGGACCAGAAACGCCTCGAGGCCGAGCTCCGCAACAAACGCTATAAAGCGACCAAGGAGATCAATGACCGGATCGCGACATTGGAAGGGGAGATCGAAAAATTTGAGGAACAGATCGCCGATCTGGAAACCGCGATGGGACAAGCGGATTTCTTCGACGATGCACTCGAGGCCAAGAAGAAAACCGACGCCTATCAGAAATTAAAAGACACCCTCGAAAAGAAAATGGACCTCTGGGGAGAGTTGCAAATTGAGCTGGAGGGGATACTGGAAAGCATCGGGTAGTTTTTCTGAATTAACTTGGCCACTCGGGGAATTATGTATTTGGGATTTGTGGTTATTCAAAACCCACGGGTAACAGACAACAAACACCAGGCAATGGCACAACCACAAGCGGGCAACGGGCAACGCGCAACAGGTAACGCCCCCTCACTACTCGCTCCGCCGCGGCGGATCACTACTCACCACTGAATTTGCCAATTCCCAAAATATCCTTAATTTTAGTTTGCACAATCCGATGTTTGCGGATAACGATCTTAAAAAATATTTTGCCGGAACGGAAATGAAAAGAATACTTCTTTTTATCCTCATATTAGCCATACAACTCTTCCCCCAACTCAAGGAGCTGGAAGTTAAACCCACCGAAAACCGCGGGGGGATTCCCATCTTCAGGGATCATCCCGACAAGGCCGGAATCATTTTCTACACGCAATTTGATGATCTAAAATTCTATTCCTCATACGGTATTGTCGAGATCAAGGGTGATCCCGCGGGTGGAAAGTATGTTGTGATCATCGAAGCTGTTCCACGCCAGACGATCGAAGTGCGTGCCCCCGGCTTTAAGACCGAGATGATCAGGCTGGAGTCTCTCCAACCCCGGGATGTGTTTTATTATGAAGTGCTGCCCAAAAAGCAGGAAGGAATAGAAGGAATACCGGAACTGGGCGTTACGATAAATGCCACACCCACTGACGCGAAGATATTCATAGATGGAGAGAGTGTCGTCAACCTCAAAACGAAGAAAATAAAAGTTGGCTCACACAGGTTAAGGATTGAAAGAGAGGGTTTTGCAACCTCCGATGAGTTGGTAGAAGTTGGTCAAGGTTGAAGGGGGAACATTCATGATGGGGAGTAACGATCGTGATGCATATGATTCTGAAAAGCCGGTTCATCGTGTAACAGTCAGCAGTTTTCTTATAGGTAAATATGAAGTAACCCAGGTACTTTGGGAGAGCGTTATGGGAAATAACCCTTCGAATTTCAAAGGACCTAACCGGCCTGTTGAGTCTGTTTCCTGGTATGAAATGGTTGAATTCTGCAACAAGTTAAGTGAGAAAGAGGGGTTGCAGAAGGCATACTCGGGTAGTGGAGAGAATATCAGATGTGATTTTACGTCAAACGGATACAGGTTACCCACTGAGGCGGAATGGGAGTATGCGGCGAGGGGAGGTAACAAAAGCAGGGGCTACAAGTATTCAGGGAGCAATGATCTCGACGCGGTGGGCTGGTATGATAACAACTCTGGTAGTGCTACAAAGGAAGTCGGTACAAAGCAGCCGAACGAACTTGGAATATACGATATGATCGGAAATGTATGGGAGTGGTGTTGGGATTGGAAAGGAGAATACAGTTCCATGCCTCAGGAAAACCCTTCAGGTCCAACTTTCGGTTCAGACCGGATCAACAGGGGTGGAAGTTGGAGAGATGAAGCCACTGATTGTTTGGCAACTTCCCGTCAAAGCCACAATCCTGAATTCGCCGACAACTCCGGTGGATTGAGGGTAGTAAGGAAAAAGTAGCCGTTTTTCTACTTCAGAAAATAAGTGGCATTCCTACAGGGTGCATTTATTGTAGTCTGGAAGTTCTACCAACATGTGGCTCCTACGGAGCCGGAATCCCGCGAAGCGGGATTATCCTGAAAATCCTAAAATCCTGTAAATCCCCCGCAGGGGCAAGCTGATTCAAACCTTCACATTTAAAAACTCTTCCGTGAGAGCTATACCTCCGTAAATGGCGGCATCGTCTCTAAGGATGGTGCCGACGATCTGGACTGATTTGGCGGCATCTCCCAGTGAGTATTTGTTGAAAGAGGTTTTAATTCTGGGGAGCATGTATGATTCGTTGGCTTCGAGAACGCCGCCACCGATGATGATCAGTTCGAAGTTCATGAGGTTGTTTATGCCGGCAAGTACACGGCCGATGGTTTTGCATGCCTGATTTACAACCTTTGTGGTAACTTTGTCGCCTGATTCAAGCGCGCGGGCGAGTGCTTTGCTCTTTATCTCCTTGCTCTTGTCGGCTTTGTCTTTGAGCATGCTTGGTTTCCCTTTTTTGATGAGGGAAACAATGTCGCGCACCATTGCTGTACGGCTCGCGAGAGCTTCGAAGCAGCCTGTCTGACCGCAGCCGCACTTGGGGCCCTGTTCATGAACATTCATATGACCGATCTCACCGGCGACCCAACCTGAACCGCGGTATATCTTGCCGTCGATTATCAGTCCGCCGCCAATTCCGGTTCCCACGAACACCACCAGAGCGTTTTTCTTTCCTTTAGCGGCACCGAAGGCAAGTTCGCCGGCCGCCGCGAGATTAACATCGTTCTCGATTAT
The DNA here is from genome assembly GCA_008363265.1 of Chlorobiota bacterium. Taxonomy (GTDB): domain Bacteria; phylum Bacteroidota; class Ignavibacteria; order Ignavibacteriales; family Ignavibacteriaceae; genus UTCHB3. Next base: position 205 of record RHKR01000137.1, on the reverse strand, counting down.
CACGGGGTAGGGGAGTTTGTCTTTCAGGTGTTCGCCAACATGGTAGTTCTTCAATCCAAGATTCGGGGCGATGCCGATAACACCCGTTTCCATGTTCACGGAGCCGGGAATCCCGACCACCACGGAGGCGACCTGCTCGGGTTGGATTCCCGCAACGCTGATGACCTCGTTCGTCAGTTCGACGAGCGAACGGGAGAATCCTTCG
>RHKR01000136.1 GCA_008363265.1 Chlorobiota bacterium | reverse complement strand
TTTATGGTCGTGCTCGGATTGAACGGATTGGGGTAGTTTTGGTACAATGTGAAATCTGCCGGCAGGGTTTCAGTAGTTTCGGACTCTTCTTCGATACCTGTCGGATTTCCGAAGGAGGTGAATATGGTTATGACACCGTATTTTACACTGAGCGCGATGATCTGCCCTTTGATCTCGAGAGCCTGGGGAGAATTCGGCGGAAAAGTGTAGTACTGCGCCAAAAGATCGTCGATGAAAGCCTTCGCCCACACCTTTGGAAGAAACTGGTAATTTACCATGGCGGTGTCACTTAGGGCCAAGGGGTACTGATACGAAACCGGCTGGCCGTAAACAGTCCCGGTAAGGGTTACGGTCACCGGTCCGGAAACCTGAGTGGGGTATCTACCACTGACGAGGAGCTGCTCACCGATGTAAAGATTGGGCAGATCATCCGGGTGCACGTCAACAATATTCTGTGATGAAAATGCAACAACAGGGGAGATCAGTATCGGATTCTGGATCTTCAGATAGAATTTAGTGATCACAGGCTCCAGCTGGTCATTCATCAGAAAAGTCGCCAGTCCCGAATGCTGATTGGCGATCGACTGCAGAAGGGAAACATCAACATCTGTTCCCACACCAAATGTGAAAACCGACAAATTGGATGTTATGGGCGCGGTCAATTGGTTAATATAGGCCAGAAGTTCAGGGGTGCCTGTAATACCGGTGGTGGCCTGACCGTCCGTAAGGAACAGAATGATATTCGCCGTCGAATCAGTCGCCCCCACGAAATCTTCAACAGTGGTTGCGAATGCACCTGAAATATTGGTTAATCCGGTGGCCACGATAGTGTTGATCCAGCTGCGGGCAAGGTTCAGATTTTCACCTGTCACCGGGACATGTGAAGGCATAAAACTGGTGACCGCTGTAGAGAAGGAAACTATGTTGAACAGATCGATCTCATTCAACCGGTCGACTATGAAGAGGGCAGCATTTTTAGCGTGCACGATCTTGTTCCCCGACATACTGCCGGACCGGTCGATGACGAGAGTGATCTTTTTCTTCAACACGAGTGTTGTATCCCTGGCCGGTTCCACAACGAAGAGGAAGTAGCCTCCGTTAATAGTATCCGCGACGGACGCGGAGTCACTCAAGTACGTGGAGAAGCTCGAGAGTCCCAATTGATCCGAGGCAAGCAGGTACCCTCCTTTGATATCAACGGGGAGTCCGATCAGTTCCGACCCTGTTATGAGGGATGTGTCGGCACCGATGGTGATTGCGGCATTGGGATGTGAAGTGCAGAAAAGGGAATCAACCTGTCTCGTGGAGACGAGACGAATTATAAAATCATTCGCGATCTGTGAGTGACCAAAGAAAGAACTCAGACCGACCGGTATCTTGAAGTTCACATAGCCCATATCATACTTAAGAAACTCCACATAAGTCAGCTCAACGGTGATCGTGCTGTCAACGCCGATGGAGTCCTGGAAGGGATATACAACACAAGGAGATTTAAGCAGATCTGCAACATATGGATGGACGGTCCCACCGCCTCCGATCGATGTATCCTGAGGGTTTGCTGAGAAACCGGCTTCATACCATATACCCCTGAGTTGCCAGCGGAGTCTCGTGGCGCTTCCGTTATCCGGGAGTGTGAATATCAGGGTTGGTTTTGCGTATAATGTTGTGTTGTTGCGATATTCGGTCGTAACTTTAGAGATCGAAACCTGGTTTTCGATCATGATGTTCGATTGGATGTTCTGGATCCGCATAGTGGATCCGGTCGCCGGGTTAAGCAGCATGATGCCGCCCGGGAAAATGGTTGTGACTGTAAAAACAATTAGAAAGATCGCTCTTTTCATCTTTTTCCTCCTGTGAAGACCACTGCAGTCAGATTTTCGAAAGGTCGAAGCCTTTACCACCCACGAAAGGCGAAACTTAAGCATTTTTCCTGAATCCACAAAATGGGAAGATGGGTTTATTATTTTGCTTAAATGCACCTCAAGAGAGGATATGCTGATCATTCTGCGAATTATTTGATGAATGACCGTGATATATTTAAATTTGTACTTTGTTTCAGAAAAATTCAGGAAATATGGGCAGAATATTTGAAAAGCGTAAACACACGATGTTCGCGCGGTTTGCCAAAATGTCAGTAGCTTTTAACCGTGTCAGAAAAGAGATCGAAATCGCCGTGAAGGCGAGCGGTCCTGATCCGAAGACCAACTCGAAGCTTCGCCTCGCGATGCAGAACGCCAAAGCCGTCAACATGCCGAAAGACAGGGTTGAGGCTGCTATAAAGCGCGCGTCATCAAAAGATACCACAGGTTACCAGGAGATCATCTATGAAGGTATAGGCCCCGGAGGTGTATCAGTGATCGTATCCTGCGCGACCGATAACCCCACCAGAACCGTTGCCAACGTGAGACACCACTTCAAAAAGGGGAATGGAACGCTCGGTAACTCCGGAAGTGTCGCCTTTAACTTTGAACACAAGGCATTCTTCAAGATCAAAAGTTCAGCTGTGGCCGATCTCGATGAGTTCGAACTTGAACTGATCGACGCGGGTCTTGATGAGCTCGACAGCGATGAAGAATTCATCTACATCTACTGTGCTTTCGAAGAATACGGCACCATGCAGAAAGTTCTCGAAGAAAAAGGTATCGAAGTTGAGAGCGGTGAACTGCAGTACATTCCAACAGTTTACAAAGAGATCTCGGGTGAGCAGATCACTGAGATGAACGAACTGATCGACCTCCTCGAAGAGGATGAAGATGTGGTTGCCGTCTTCCACAACATGCAGGAAGCATAAATTCTTGTAATCACGAAAAAAGCCGGTCGATGCCGGCTTTTTTCATTTAATGGGTATTAATTTCTTCGGACGCGGGTCATTCACGGTGCCAGATCGCCATCGCTACTACAGATCCGGGCTTATCTTCGTTGCCGCTAAAATAGACCCTGAGAGTGTTACCGGTTCTGATCATTTTCGGATAATCTATCCATTTCTTTGCCCAGTCTGTTGCCTTGTTGCTGAAGACAGGTTTTTCATACTTGTTCCAGTTAACTCCATCGACTGATGTGGCCATCCCGAAATAGTGAATGCTGTTGCTGGTTGCGGCATAAACCATGGCAAGTGAATCACCTTCGTCAACCACAGTTGCCATTGAGGTTTTTGTACCTTCCCACGTCAATCCGGGAGTCATCACCGGGTTTTGAGGATGCTTTGTCCAGTTTATCAGATCGGTTGAGGTGGCCACACCTATCTGGTAAGTGCCCGAATTCACTCCGGTATAGTATAGATAATATAAACCGTTTTTTCCAATGATCGAAGTGGGTACGATCTGACGCTCCCACCCGAGACCGGCACTAAGCACGGGCTGAGGTTTTTTCGTCCATGTTATTCCATCCGTGGAGGTAGCCAGACCTGTGTGCCACTGACCAAAAGGCGTGTTATAGCCTTGATAGTAAAGATACCAGGTACCATCCTTGATGATCGCGGCCCCGGGCAAAACCCCGCCATGATCCCATGCAGAGGGATTGGGATCAGGGTTTATCAAGGGCGTTGAGATGGGGGAGGTCCATGTGTAGCCGTTGATCGATTCCGCATAGTATATTTTACTTTCAGCTGCCACTCCAACAAGGGCATAATACATTCTATATTTGCTAACATCATGTATAACGACCGGATTTTCAGCATAAACACCATACTGATATTGGACAGGTACAAGGACCGGGTTCAGCGTGTACTCCTGAAACGGGAAATTTCGGTCGGGCAAAACCGGCCAGTGAACAATGATCCTGACTCCACCGATACCTGAAGAAACCTGGGTGAGTGTGATGTTCACTTCTGTGATCTGGTCAGAGATCACGCTCACATCAGCTTCTCCTGTAAAGAGGATAGTATTGTTCAGATTATATGCATCAACTTTAATATGCCAGACACCCTCGAGCAAGCCGGAGACGGTCACCTCGGCAGTGGTGTCATTCATGAGATCAAGTTCAGCGTGGATGGTTTGGTGGCCTGTTCTCGTGAGGGTTAATTTCACAAGAGCTACAGAATTGGGGACTTCCTGACGGTTGAGTTTGAAAAATACTTTTCCCTCACCATTTTTGGAAACGGGATTTTCCTTGTCATAATTACAGGAGGATACGATTAAAGCAAACGCCAAAACTAATAGTATTGAACCGCGCACTTTTTACTCCAAAATATAATAAATTTGTGTTGTAAGGTAAGGTTTTTTTTTTTATAAAAAAATATAGAATGAAATGAGATAAAAATGACGATCATAAAATTAGAAATTCCTGAAAGACCCGCCGATATCGGTGAATTCGCGGTTGGCAGGATCCTTCCTTACCGTGAAAAACGGATGGTAGGGCCATTTATTTTTATTGACCACATGGGACCTGTGACGATGGGACCCGAAAGAAACATGGATGTCGGACCGCACCCCCACATAGGACTGGCCACCCTGACCTATCTCCTGGAAGGAAGCATTATGCACCGCGATTCCCTTGGTACGGAGATCGAAATTAAACCCGGTGAAGTAAACTGGATGACCGCCGGCAAGGGCGTGACACACTCGGAGAGGACCCCTGAATACCTTAGAGGTTCAGCGAAATCAGTTCACGGTCTTCAGATCTGGATAGCACTACCGAAGGATCTTGAAGAGATCGAGCCTGATTTTTATCATGCAGAGATCGATGAACTCCCGGTCTGGGAAGATGCGGGTGTAAAATTCACTCTGATCGCCGGTGAGGCTTTCAGAAAAAGTTCTTTGATACCGGTTTACAGCAACCTGTTCTTCCTGCGAGCGCAGAGTGAAAAAGGTGCATCACTCGACCTGACCGGGAATATAAAGGGTGAAGTGGCAGTTTATGTGATGGAAGGGGGAATAGAGATCGAGGGTATATCTTTCGGCAAAAGTAAAACCGTGGTTTTAGATGAGAATGCACAAATAAAATTCGAACTGAACCCGGGAAGTGATGTTTTCATTTTTGGCGGTCTGCCTTTCCCCGAAGAACGAAAGATCTACTGGAACTTTGTGTCATCCGATATCAATCTTATAGAACAAGCCGCTGAAATGTGGAAGAAAAGGGAGTTTCCACCAATTCCCGGGGATGACGGTTATATCCCGCTACCGGAGCCGGGATTCAGGATAAAGAAGTAAAAAAAGAGGCTGCCTTTTGCGACAGCCTCTTTTTGTTTAAGGAAATTCAGGTTGTTGAAGTTCTTGTTTGTTTGCCAGGTTGACTATCTGTAGATATCAATCACGGTTCCAGATCGTGACACCAATACGCGTCCATTGATTGCCGTTGTACCCGCCATAATAGACCCTCAACTGGTTTCCGTTCTTAACCAGATTCGAATAATCGATGCTTGTCCGGGCCCAATTGTTGGTTGTATTCAGATTGCTGAATACAGGCGAGGGTCTCTTGTTCCAGTTCAAACCATCAATTGATGTCGCCATACCGAAGTAGTGCTTGTCTCCTTGTGTGGTTGAATAGACCATGATCAGAGAATCTCCATCGGCGACGACCGAAGCAGCTGATACCTTGGTTCCTTCCCACGGCAGGGTGGCAGAGAGGATCGGATTGAGATTGTTCCTCGTCCAGTTTATGCCGTTGGTTGAAGTAGCCACGCCGGTCTTATAGGTCGGGTAGTTCCTGCTTGTGTAATAGAGAAGAAAAACGCCGTTTTTCTTTATCACTGATGTAGGAATGATCTGATAATCAGATCCGGCCTGAACAACGGGTTCCGGATTTTTATTCCAGCTTATACCGTCTACCGAGGTTGCGAGGCCAATATGCCAGGTCCCGTTCTGGTCGCTGAAACCCATGTAGTAGAGGTACCAGATATTTCCGTCTTTGATCACAGCACCCGGAGTGATGCATTGTGAATCCCAACCGTTCGAACCCGGGTAAATGAGGGGTCCGTTAAATGGCCTGCTCCAGTTGAGGCCGTCAGGTGATTCAGCATATCCTATCGCTCCTCTGGCACCATACGTTATGGAAGAGTAATACATACGGTATTTAGCACCATCGTATACTACCACAGGATGACTGATGTTAATATCCCAGCCTGAGTCAAGTGGAACAAGAACCGGATTCTGCAAATAATCTTTGAAAGGATAGCCCGAAACCGGTAGTGTGCCCCAGTTTACCATGATCTTTATGCTTCCGAGCCCTGATGAGACAGGATTCAGAGTAAGATTGATTTGAGTAAGCTGGTCGGCGATCACATTCAGGTCGGCTTCACCGGTGTAAAGGAGTACATTGTTTGAATTTAGCGCATCAACCTTGAGGTGCCAGGGCCCTTCAGGGATGCCTTCAAGGGTAAGTTCAGCGGTCGAATCAGTGGTGAGGTTCAGCTGACCGGTTATTGGTGTAAATCCGGAACGGGTAAGTTTCATTGTTACAAAATTAACCGCCGCCGGAGCATTCTCTTTGGATATTTTAAAGAGGATCTTGCCCTCTCCCGAGCTTGTCACAGGGCTTTCTTGCTGTGTGCTGCAGGAGGAAAATAACGAAAAATACTAAAAAATTTCCGGATAGCAATACAATAAAATGCTGAGTAATCATCAATCCCTGAAAAAATCATGAAATCATTTCAATATCATCATTTTCCCTCGTATTGATATACGGTTATCCGTGACCTCGTAGATATATAAACCGGAACTTAGGTCGGTCGACTTGACCTTGAACTCATGTACCCCCGGCAATAAATAGCCAAGATCATCGGTCTGTACGATCTCACCTGTCATGCTGATGATCCTCAATTTCACGGTAGAAGATTCGCGGAGAGTTAACCGGATGGTGGTTTCAGGGTTGAATGGATTGGGGAAGTTTTGATCCAGTTGGAACCGGTCGGAAACATGATGAGCACTTGCGGAGTTATCCTCTCTTTCCACCTGAGTTGTTCCCGAAGCAAAACAAGGATCGCTGAAAAACTTCAACGTTCTGGCGTTGAGGTCAGGAAAGAATTCGTGCAGGGCACTCGAGGCACTTATCTCCGTCAATATCAGGTTTACCTTCGATGGTTGTGAGAGAAGTACAGGGTATAATGAAGGATTTGCCTGAATATGCGAGACGATCGAATCGAAATCAACCGCGAAGTTCTTCTGATCGAGTCTGCTGTTGTTTTTCAGTTCATTGAAGATTGAGATCGAAATGGATGTGGTGATACCCTCGATCCTGGCGAATCTCTCCGGGTAGAGGGGTTGCCTGTCATTTAGAACGAAATCATGGCAGATGCCTCTGGAGGCAAGAATTGAGTCGTTCTGGAAGGCGTGATAGTTGCCCTCCGGGCCCACTTCCTCATGGTCGTCATACAGCGCCATTCTGAAAGCGAATGGGGTGCTCCGGTTTGTAAAGATCAACGGATTCGACGAAGCACAGTAAGAAACACCTGCACGGTAGTTAAACAGATATGACACTCCCGCTGAGAATGCGCCACCGTTGCTCATACCCATGGAATAACGGGGAGTCGTATGATTGAATTTTCCCCGTCTGATCAGCGTGTCGGTGATCGCCTTGATGTTGGCGTAATCAACATTGTTTACAGAGTCGATGGGGAGAACAAACCAACGCAGGTTTCCGTCGCCGTTAAGGTCGCGGTTGCGGGTTATTTCTTCGGCTTCGGTGATTATGAAGCCAAGTGTGTCCGTGGCTATCACGGCATTCACGAAG
>RHKR01000135.1 GCA_008363265.1 Chlorobiota bacterium | reverse complement strand
TATAATTATGGAGCAGGTGTTGCTGATGTTGCAACAGACAGGGCCATAGGAGGGCTCAGTTCAAATAGCGCGTCAAAATCTGTCAATGCGTATGTTTTTCTAAATAACAATGGTTCTGAGGCAATAACCAGTTTTACTATCAGCTACAAAGTTGAAAAATATAGAAATGGCTCGAATGCCGCTGGTTACAGAATTCAGATGTACTACTCTACAGATGGTTCTACTTGGACATCAGCCGGAGCCGACTTTTTGACATCATTTGCCGCAGATGCTGATAACAACGGTTTTGCTACTGCTCCTGGTACAACTGTAAATGTGAGTAGTAAAACCTTGAGCGTAGGACTCGCAGCTAGCGCGAATCTTTATCTTGCTTGGAACTATTCCGTAACCTCGGGAACAACAACAAGTAACGCACAGGCACTGGGTATCGATGATGTTTCAATAGTCGCTGTTGGAAGTACTCCAACTCTTGATCCCCCCACCCTTACAGCTGATGGGACCAACAACACAGTCGATAACAATTTGGAGATCACCTTCACAGATGACGCAACATGGCGCACCGCGGTGACTGCAGTAAAGGTGAATGGGACAACCCTCACTACACCCGCAGGCTATGAATTCAGTGCAAGTACACTTACACTGAAGCCTGCCGGAAGTACTGCGCTGCAGAGCGCGGGAAGCAAGTCAGTTGTGGTTGAAGCCACTGGTTACAACAACGCCTCGGTCACTCAGGTTATAAATGTAGGTGTTCCAACCGCGACGAATTCCTCAGTCAGTGGTACTCTTTCACTTGGGACGACATCGAATGTAACCCTGACCGCTAAAGATCAGTACAATAACCTCGTTTCTGGTTATACCTTTAAGTACAATGGAGCGCGACTGGATACCAAACTCTATCAAACAGAGTTGTACAAGGTCGATAACCAGAATTGGTGGGGATCAGATCCGGCGATCGCTTGCAGTACTGCAACCAATGCAAGCGGTGTTGCGACTGTGCCTGTAGAAATTCCTGCAATCGTTGACCAGGGTGATGGTCTTGCGATTCAGTTCCTCATGAATGACGGTACAACAAGCCTTGGCTCCCAGGTTTCTTTCTTCGGCCCGAATCCAACTGTGACTTATACGGGCGTGGATCCTTCGACAAACTCTTTCTCATTGGCTTCTTACAATAATATTCTCTATCGTATCCAGTTGGCTGTTACGAACAATCCTGCGGAACTTGATGAGGTTCACATTGATGTGGCCGGTACATATGTTGAGTCAGACATTGTGACAAATGGTTTCAATCTTTGGTATTCAACAGATGGGACCTTGGATCATTTGACAGACCAATTGATCGCGACCGAAGCACCATCAGGTGATAATGCCCAGACACTTACTTTTATGCGTGATTCAGACAAGTTGCTGTCGACAAGCGGTACACATTACCTGTTCGTCACTGTGGATATCGATCCAGGCGCGAACCGGGGTTCCGATATAAAAGTTTTTCCGACACCTGAGTCGGCAGACTTTTTCTTCATTGACCTCGTAAATCCGGCAGGTTCTTTTGCTGATGCGAATATACATTCATTTTCAGCCCCCGCTCCTGCGTTAACAGCCGACAATACCAACAATACTGTTGACAACCAGATCGACATTACATTCAGTGATGATAACTGGTGGGGAAATGTCACCGGTGTAAAAGTTAACGGTACTTCACTCGCTGATAATGACTGGGATATTGAACGGGGACATCTGTATCTTAATCCTTCAAACGGAAATCCTCTTTTGACAACATCCGGTGAAAAAACGGTCGCTGTTGATGCAACTGATTATGCCACGGCATCCGTAACCCAGACAATTCTTCCGGGTGCTGTCGTGGCGGCCAACTCAACCGTTGGTGTTTCACCCGCTCTTACTTTGGGTGGCACAAGCACCGCGACACTGACCGCGAAAGACCAGTACAGTAACCTCGTACCGGGATATGTCTTCAAGTACGATGTGGATGTAACCAACAGCAATCCTCTTACGACAGAGAGTTATACGATCGCCGGAAGTGGAGTTACATCTGATGTTACGGATGTTTCCGCCACCGCCACCAATGTATCCGGCGTTTCAACCTTCGATATAGTCATTCCGGGAACAGTCGATGCGAATGACGGTTTCTCACTTCAGGTTCAGCTGAATGATGGCTCAACAAATGTCGGAACCCCGGTTACATTCGGAAACACCCCGGGTGTTACGATCACGGGAACTGATCCCGGAACCGGCAAATTCGTAAGATCAAATACACAGCAGGTACTCTACCGCTATCAGATTGCCGTAACTAAAGCATCAGTAACCCTCAATCAGGTGGTTGCCGCCTTATCGGGCACTTACACCGCTGATGACCTTGGTCCAAGATCACTGAAACTTTACTATTCAAACAACACCACACTCGATGGAGCAGACCCACAGATCGGTTCAAGTGTAAGTCCGGTTTCCACAGGTTCGGGCGAGAGTATCACTTTCTCTTCCATCGGGAAAATGTTGCCGATTGGAACATCATATGTTTTTCTCACCACGGATGTTAAATATGATGCCACCCTCGGAAGAACCATCGCCGGACGAAGCAGTGAGGATGCTCAACTTACTTTCGCGGAAACTGTCACTTTAACCCCAGGTACCTATGGTGCTGGTAATCCGCATGAGATAACCAAAATACCGGGTGCTCCGACAGATCTGATAATTTCAGAATATGTTGAGGGATCAAGTAATAATAAATATCTTGAGATATATAATGGAACTGGAAGTGTCATTGATTTAGCAAGTTATTCTCTAAAACTTTATTCGAGTGCTGGGGGAACTCTCAATACCACAGTCTCATTAACTGGTACAATTGCAGCCGGAACTGCAAAAGTGTATAAAAATTCAAGTGCAGCATTAACATTGCCGGGAGATGTTACTGCTACAGATAATACTGCTGTCAATTTCAACGGTGATGATGCGGTTGTTTTGTTCAATACCACAACCGGTAAAGAAGTTGATATTTTCGGGAGGATGGGTGAGGACCCGGGTAGTGCCTGGACAAGCGGTAGTTTTACCACAGTTGATAAGACCCTCCGTAGAAAATCCAATGTTTCTGAAGGTGTCACGACTAATCCATCGAGTGGTTTTCCGACTTTGGCAACCGAATGGGATCAGTTCAACCAGAATACAGTAGAAAACTTGGGTTCTCATTCAATCTCAGTAAACACAGGTAATTACTCTCAAACAGTCAATACCGGTAATAACAATTACGCTTTCATAGGAACCGGCCTCCAGATCAACTTCCTGAATGTAACCACGGGTGCAACTGTAACAGTTACAAGATACGAAGGCGCACCAACCGGAACAGCCGGAATAACTGAATTGAATGTATCAGGCTTCAGATGGGTGATTGAGGATGATGGCATTGCACTAGGCGACCCAGCTACACTCAGATTCAAGGCGAGCAGTTTAACAGGTATAACTGATCCAACAACCGCAACCATTAAACTTTACAAACGGCCAACCCCCGGCTCGGGTCCATTTACACTTGTTGGAACGCTAACTTATGATGCGGCCACAGATGAGTTCTTTGTCTCCGGCATCACAAGCTTCTCCGAGTTTGTGATGGCCAGTGAAGGCTCACCCCTCCCTGTTGAACTAACCTCCTTCACAGCCAAAGCCTCCGGTACCGCTGTCACCCTGAACTGGGAGACGAAGACCGAGATCGACAACAACGGTTTTGAGGTTGAGAGGAACGCGAACGGTACTTGGCAGAAGATCGGATTTGTTGAGGGACACGGTACAGCGAACTCACCGAAGTATTACAGCTTCAGCGACGCGAATCCGCTTGGTAATAAAATTCAGTACAGACTGAAACAGATCGATAACGACGGCGACTTCGAGTACTCGGATGTGGTCGAAGTTGAGCTCGCGCCTGTTTCTTACACCCTGTATCAGAACTATCCGAATCCGTTCAACCCTTCAACGGTTATCCGTTACGCGTTGCCGGCTGCCGGAATGGTTACGATTGATGTCTTTAACGCCCTTGGTGAAAAAGTGGCAACACTTCTGAATGGTGAAGTGGAAGCCGGTTACAACCAAGTATCGTTTGATGCCACGAATCTTCCTTCCGGACTCTATTTCTACAGGATCCAGTCGGGCGATTTTACTTCGATCAAAAAAATGTTATTAATGAAATAATGCAGGAGATGCAACTATGATGACGGAAAATTCATACTACAACTGGAACGCGAAAAGCGGTGACTACCACCGCACAAACGCAGATTACGACAAGCTTTACATCAAAGGGAAAAAGAGGGAGCGTGCCTTCCGCATCCTCCTTTGGATGGGAAGTGCGTTCGTCACATTCGGAGTGTTCATGAAAGTTTTGGCCTACGCGGCTTCCAAATAACTGAACCTCACCATGGGTTATTCCCCCCGCCTTGTCGTTAAGATGAGGCGGGATTTTTTATTTAAGGGCTACGCGGATTTTATATTCACCACAGAGGACACAGAGATCACAGAGGGGGTTACAGCACGCAGATACACGCTGATTTTACGCCTACCCATTCGGGAGATTTCACGGATATCATAAAATCTGTGGAATCCGTGTCGAATCCGTGGAATCCGTGTAACTTTTAAAAACACTATTAATACGCTCTATTCTTCACAATAGTTTAACAATAAAAGTTGTAAGTTTGAATACTTTTTTAGCAATTCTATGAGTATAAAATGAAAAGAACCTTTGCACTTGTAATTTTACTCGCCGGTATGGTGTTCAGTCAGTCACTGACCGTGCACATCCAGCCGCAATTTATGGAAGGTATCAATGGTACCAACGCGAACAGAATACCGTTCGCTTTCTTAGCTACGATTTCAGGGCTGACTCCCGACTCGGTTTACAGATATTTTAATCAGATAGTGATCTCAACCGATGCGGCCACTTCCAACGGCGCGGGAAATGTGATCTTTGTCCGGGCAGACAGTCCTTGGGTGAGAACCTCTGGACCTTCGCTTTCCACGGCGGGGAACTATGGTGAATTCAGAGCGAACTCTTCAGGCAGCTATACGGGATGGTTTGTTACCGAGCCGACCGGCAATGCCACAAGATTCGTCCCCGGCAGATATGTATTCCCGAGGATCGTTCTGAATAACGGAGCCGGTGGCACAACTGTTGCAACCAGACTGACATCACCTGATTCAACCAGAGTGATCGCGCTGACAACAACCAACTCCGATACCTCCGGCACAGGCATCTGGAGCCGCTCGACAGCTCCGGCAAAGAGTTTTGTGCTCCTTTATGATAATACATCCGGTACGGGCCGGCCCCTTTCAGCGACTTTCGTTGAAGATGACGGTACACTGAACACAACCGCCAATTCATACGCGCTATTCTACAGCGACAGCGTGGACGCGATCGCCGGCTCTTGGGGTTCAGTGATCCCGAACAACAATCCGAACGGTGTCAGAAGGGTTGAAGCCCGCGATTTGGCCGGGAACCTGATGCCTTATCCGGCCACTGATGCCGATGGCCTCTGGGGTGATGTGAACACGGTTAACCCCACAGGCGGCACCACCGCGCTGAGACTCCCTCCGGAGCTCGTTCCGCTTCCTGTTGAACTGACATCTTTCATCGCTACAAGCACGGGCAATGGAGTAACCCTCTCATGGACAACGGCTACCGAGCTTAACAACCGTGGATTTGAGGTGGAAAGAAAATCCTCAACCGAATGGCAGAACATCGGTTTTGTTGCAGGTAACGGCACAACAACGGAGCAAAAAAACTACAATTTCCATGATGAGAATGTATCAGGCGGGAAGATCGAATACAGATTAAAACAGATCGATTTCGACGGCACATTCAGTTACTCAAACTCCATTGAGGTTGAACTGAATCCGACCGTTTTCTCGCTGGAGCAGAACTTTCCGAATCCGTTCAATCCAAGTACCGTTATCCGTTACGCGTTACCCGTTGCCGGGAATGTTACGCTTAATGTGTACAACGCGCTTGGCGAGAAGGTGGCAGAACTCGTTAACGGCCTTATGCCCGCGGGCAACCACACCGTAGAGTTTGATGCCTCGAACCTCAACAGCGGTTTATATATCTACGAGATCAAAGCCGGTAGCTTCACTTCGAGCAGAAAAATGCTGCTCATAAAATAGGTTTATAAAAAGTTACACGGATTGACAGCTTGCCCCTTTGGGGGATTTAACACAGATTTCACGGATTTTTAAAGGCACGCAGACCCCGAAGGGGCAAGTACACGCTGATTAGACGGATAAACGCAGAAAGTTATTAATAATAATCTGCGAAAATCTGTAAAATCTGCGTGTATCCGCGTCCTATAAACATCTTAGGAATCCGTGTAGAATCCGTGAAATCCGTGTAACTTTAAATGACACCTACTCTTCCGATTCAAGCGCCTCTTTGTACTTCTGCAGGTTGGCCCTGTGCTCGTCGGAGATGACGGGGTAGTGTACCTTCAATTCCTTCAGTTTCTCAACGATTATCTCCGAGATAACCAGGCGGGCGAACCACTTCTTGTCGGCCGGGATGATATACCACGGGTTAT
>RHKR01000134.1 GCA_008363265.1 Chlorobiota bacterium | reverse complement strand
TCGATCTTGATGATCCTGTTATAAATTTCCTCTGTTTTGGCATACTGCTGTTGCGCGAAGTAAGGGAGTCGGAGCCCGAGGAGGGCTTCAACGCTGTTCGGTTTGGCTTTCAGCGCGGCATCGTAGTGGCTGACCGACTTTGCCCAGGCGGTATCAGAATAATAGAGATAGCCGAGCCTCAGGTTGAGTAGGTAGTTGGTTTTATTCGCCTCAACGAATGGTTCAAGAACCGAGATGGCATCCTTCAGTTTACCCTCTTTTTCGAGGGCGATCGATGTGTTGAACGCGTTTGTCAGGTCGTTTTTCTGTTGGGAGACTATGTCAGTGGCAAAGAAACCCACAATTATCAGGATCGCAGTAATGCTGAGTGCAGCAAACTTTTTCATTTTTTGTCCTCTTCTTTTTTAATCTTTTTGACGAGAACGGTGTCACGCCCGGGAGCGGAGAATGAGAACGATTCGATCTCACCGTCACTGTTTATGATCACTTCAGTTGAATAATGCCTGTTCACACCGGCGAAGATGGTGCGGCCTTTAAGGGAGATATCGCCCTTAAGGCTTATAGAATCTTCATCTTCCGGCTTGTGGTAATAAAATCTTCCTTTTGCGTTCAGGAAGGTACCAAAAAATATCAGAAATTCTGAGAGATATCTCACAGGACCAACCGGCAGTTCAGAGACGCTGAAGGAGTCTTCCCACACAAGCCCCTCATGAAGTGTAACCGGTGCCTGCATGGCTGCCAGGTAGAAGTAATAGAGGGCACAATCCCTGTTTCCGGCATATGAACTGAAGTAAAAAACCTTTCCGGAAGTGTAGATATAGGCAAAACCGCCCGCGGATGACTCGATATACTTCGTGCTGTAGATATCAATGCCGATGGTCCATTCCTCTTCCTTCTTCACGCCGTGGTATTCATAAGCGAACCTGTACGATTCACCGTACCTGAAATCGAAGGCCTTGGCGAGGGTCTTGTGTTTTTCGAGGTTCTGCACGCGTGAGTTCACGACGGGGTAGTCGAACGACTTCAGCGAGAGCTCCTCACCCTGCTTCTCGAGGTAGAAAGCGAAGGGGAACTTGTGAGTGTGTCCGCCAATGGTATCATCGATCTGGAACTGGAAGTGGAGGTGCGGATACGGGGATCGCCCGCTGTTACCGCACGCGGCGATTATATCGCCCTTGTCGATAATCTGGCCTTCTTCAACCTTGATCGAACCTGGTTTCAGGTGCGAAAGAGCTGAATACAGCCCCTCGGAATGATCGATAACGATGGTATTGCCCCAGTTCTTGTCGATGTTGGCCTGACCGATCTCATTATCGGGGATGCCGTCGACAACTTTCACCACCTTACCGTGGAGCGGCGCGCAAACAGGCAAACCGTAGCAGTAATAGTCTTCAACCACATTTCCGTCGCCCGAGTATTGCTCGCCATGTTCATAAAGAACGAAATCCCACGCGTAGCGCCATTTATCTTTGTGGGTATGCTCGCCGTCGAATGCCTGCGAGACGGTCCACTCTCCCCAAACGGGGAGTTCGGGGAAGAAAAATTTAAAATTCTCGAACCTCGCCGACCTGTTCTGGTGGTAATAAAGGTTCTCCTCGGGTGAGCCCGGTTTGAAGTAGAGTAGCACCAGATCGGTTGACTCTTTTCTGAACTTCAGACTGTAAATGGTCGCCAGCGTTATAAAATTAAACGGCAACACAAGCACGGGGAGGTGTGCTTTGTAAAACATGGAGTGGAAAACCCCGGTTACAACCACCACCATGGCCGACGAAAGCATCGCCAGCGCGAAACTCTTCGTCGAGGGGAGAATAAGACTTCCGCCCAGCGCGAATGCTGTAATTATCGAGTTGAACCCGACAATTATCGCCAGATCCTTGGCCTGATCGGGGAGCAAGAGCCCCAGAACCAGCGAAGAAAGGAGATATGAGGTAACACTCAGCAGGAAGAGAGCCCTCGAGAAGAGGAGTATCCCGACCGTGATAACTATTCCCGTGGTAATGTTCGGCTGAAAATAAAGAAGCGCCACCGACTTGAAGTAATTCGCCACCACTTCCGGCATAAAACTGTAAAATCCCGCATCCGTGGCATACTGAGCGTACTTGATATCCTGGTAATTTCCGAGAAATATCAGATAAATGAACAGCGTTATCACGAACGGCAGACTTAGCCCGGGCAGGTTCATCGAAACTGCCAGGTAGTTCTCGAGCACCGCCGAGATGAAGAAAGTTATCACCATGAAGAGGGGGATCAACAGCAAGAAAACCGGCGACAACTGGAAGTAGAACACCGTTGCCGCGCCGAACAGGATGCCGTTGAATCCGTAAAAGCCCGACTCTATTTTGGAAGTTTCGAACCTCAGCAGGTACGCCGCGTAGTTGCTCATTACCACACCGAGGAGCGACATCAGCGCTATCTTCGGGGCTACGAAAGTGGCCGCGAGCACCAATGCCCCCAGCCACCTCCGGTTCGAAAAGAGTATCTGCGAGTAACTGTAGAAGATCGAGTTCAGGAAAAACTGCACTGGCGATCCTAAAGTTTGAATGATCTTAATTTTTCAGGGATCCGTTCATTCTGCATCAGATAGTCGATATTTTCAGCTTCACGGATTATCTCGACCGTCTTGTCTTCAAGAATCATCACAACATTAGGCCGCATCTGGATGAACTGCATCCACTGGGTCATGTCGTAAGCGCCGACATAGTCGATAACCACCATGTCACCTTTTTTCATCACGGGGAGGGTAATGCTCTCGGCAATGCAGTCGATGTTCATGCAGAGGGGACCGTAAACGGCGGTATCCTCGGTCATCATTCCGCCATCCTGTGCCGGGGTGATCTGGTGTTTGTACCAGAACCGGGTGAAGAGGAGGTTAACGCCCGCGTCTATGATCATCGCGCGTCTTCCGTCAGAAAGCCGCTTCATGGCGAGTACCGTTGAAAGAAGGTGCGCGGTATCATCTATCAGTGCCCTGCCCGTTTCGAGGATCAGCATCGGGAGTTCATCCTTCGGATAAGGGAGCTCGAGAAGTGCTGTTGTGATCGCGTCGGCGAACTGCTCGACCGAAGGAAGCACCTGCTCCGCGGGAAGGTACTGTCCGTTCAAAGTGTTGTTCGAGGGGAGGCCACCACCCATGTCGATGTAATCGAGGATGTGGTCGTATTCCTTTTTTAGCCACGAGGCAAGCTCTACCATCTTTTCAGCGGCGATCTTGTAGGCATCGGCGCTCATCATGTAGGTTCCGATGTGGGTGTGGAGGCCGATCAGCTTCAGACCTTCGGAGGTCATTATCCTGCGGAGTGCCTGTTTTGCCTCGCCGTTCTCGTAGTTGAAGCCGAACCTGTCCCATTTCGGGTAGATGCCCGTATCCATGTTAACGCGGATCGCGACATTCGCTTTTTTACCGGTTTCACCGGCGATCTCGATAATATCATAAAGTTCGTCGAAATGGTCGATGTGTATCTTTGAACCTTCGGAGATCGCTCTTTTCAGGTCTTCCTTCGATTTATCGGGTCCGTTAAAGAGGATGTGCTCGCCGCGGACGCCAAGCCTGCGGGCTTTTTCATACTCGAATCCCGACACAACTTCCGCCCATGAGCCTTCCTGATGGAAAACGGCACAAACAGCGTTCAGGTAGTTGGTTTTGTATGACCATGAGAACTGAACTTTCGGGTAGCGGGTCTTGAAGATCCTGTTCATCTTCCTCATGTTGTCCCTGATCTTCTTCTCCGAGATAACGAAGAGAGGCGAGCCGAATCTTTCGGCAAGCTCTGTTACGGGGATGCCGTCGATCTCTTTTTTCGGTTCGGTCACCGGTCTGGCACCGAACTTGTTCATAAAGCCTGAAAACTGTTTCAGAACAACGGGGCGTTCATATCTTTTTTTCTGTGTCATTTAAATAACTCCTAAGGTCGATATCTGTGCAAGTTTTGACATATCCGCCAGCAGATCCCATGAGCAGCGGACGAACATTTTACCAACTGTATAATCTTTCATCGGCGCCACTTTTTCACCATGCGCCATTTTTACCATCGCCGCGGGCAGGTTCTGCCCCGCTCCGGGAGCGAGGTAAACCCACGCGGGGAACCTCGGGTTTATCTCGAGGAGGTAGTATTCACCGGTCGCCTCCGACTTCATGAACTCAAGTTCCATGCCGCTCTTCCACTTGATCGCGGAAATTACCTTTCTCGAAATATCAAGAAGTGCGGGCTCGGTTATGGTAACTCCCGACCAGCCTTTGCCTTTGTCGGTAATGTAAAGTTTCTTCATCGGAACGGCACCGGTCATGCCGCCATCGCCGTCACCAAGGGCGACCACATTGTACTCGGCCCCTTTGATGAACTCCTGAATTATGATCGGGTAGCCCCACTTGTTTGCCAGCTTCTTGAAGTGGGTGGTTGCCTCTTCAAAGTTGTTGGCGATGTAGGCTTCGTAAAAGATACCCTTTATCACCACCGGGTAAGTAAAGTCAGAGGGAAGCGAATAAAGATCCTGAAGCGTGGTTGCCAGGGTGTTTTTGGGGACATGGATGCCGTTCGCCTTGCAGAAGCTGAAAAGCTTGTCCTTCCCGCGGATGTTTAGCTGCTCAACCGTGGGTAAAAATGTTTTAATACCGAGGGCGTTAAGCCTTGGCTCGAGTTTCACGAAACCGTATAGCTCGCTGTCGAGGGTCGGGATTATCATATCGATCTTCTCGACCGAGTGAATATAGGCAATTCTATCATACAGCGCGTCAAGTCCCGCCGAGGGATAAGGGATCTGGTAGCACTTTTCAGTCATGTCATCCATGTAGATGCCGGGCTCGAGTGAGTCGTAGATCAGGCCTATCAATTTCAGATCAGGAATATTGCCTTCCTGCAGGCTTCGCATCACGGGGATGCCGGGACCGGGATTATCAGTGGCATTAAGGCCGGTAATGGCTATTTTCATAGTTCTTTTACAAGTCCGAATGATAAAAGTCGATTAATAAAGTCGTCAAAGTCGCGTTCAAAAGTTTGGCGGTCAACCTCGTAGTTCTCGAGGACATAATTAAATATATCATCAGTGTTTTTGTGCAGTTTGAACTGCTCGTAAATCTCTTTTGCCAGTTCGTTCATATTGAATGTTTCGCCCGTGTTGCCGAGGAACACGAATCCTGTATCACTTACGGCCGCGTAGCCGGGTACTTCGAATTGTCTCATCATCATCTCCTACTTTAAAATTACCATCTTTTTGGTCTGTGAATTGTCGCCTGCTGTAAGTGTGTACATATAAACACCGGTCGGCACCTTGTTGCCGGCATCGTTTCTGCCGTCCCAGCTCACGCTCTGAAGGCCTTGCTGAAGTTCGCCGTTAACGAGGGTTCTAACCTTCGCGCCGCTGATATCGAAAATATCGAGTCTTACCGGGGAATTGTTTTTCAGTGTGAACTCGATCTTCGTCTCCGGGTTGAAGGGATTGGGGTAGTTCTGCATCAGGCTGAAATCGTAGTTCACCGAAAGGTCTTTGTTCCCCGTTACACCTGTTGAGTAGATCTCATAATAGAAATTCGCGAAGAGGGGATATTCGTACTTGACGACCACGAGCTCAAGGTATCCGTCGTTGTTGATATCGCCAAGTGAAGGGTACATATAGTACCAGTTCGCGTCATTTTTCTCGAGAAGTGTGGCACCGGTGGAAAGGTCAATTATTTTGAACGACTGGCGGTAGTTTGTTGAAACCCCGTTGTAGGCGAGAATGTATGCATCAACAACATTGTTACCGTTAAGATCGGTTTCGAGCGAATAAAGCTGTCCGCCGGCGGTTTTTTCAGCCGCGTTAAAAGTGTAAGTGAATGCCGGTGTGGTGGAGTAACCTGTTCCCATCACATCAAAACGGGTGCTGTCGATGGTATATAGCCTCTCGAGCCATTTGTCGCCCTGTTTCTCATAATACATCCATCCCGAAAGTTTGGCATAGGGTATCGCGCTTGAGGTCCACTGGAGGTTGAACTGGGGTAAAATTGTGAATGAAAAAATTGCAAGAAAAGGAAGCAAATATTTTTTCATTTTAATAGCCTTTCGGTAAATCGTATTTTTGCTGTTTGAAATAGATTAAATGTACACGGCAAAATATCAAATATGATTTATTATTTTGCTGTAGTTAAGACAGTCGGACTTCGCGCAAAGGTTTAAACTGTTGAATTTTTTATCAATTACCCGGCCGGACATGAAATTACTGTCAGCAATCATAGTCCTTTTATCGATGAGTATTAACATCTACTCCCAGACTGATTTCCCGGAGATAAACTCCCTCTTCTCGCAGGGTGAGTTCACGAAAACCGCTCAGGCCGTTAACGCCAAACTCTCATCAGGCGGAATAACGCCTTCACAGGAGTATGACCTCAGGTTCACACTAGACCTGATGAACCGGATCCGGATCGATTTCACCAAGACCCGGCCTGAAGTGAAGGCTTACATCGCCAAGTACTTCCCCGGTGTAACCGATCAGCAGCTTGACGCGTGGGAAAAAGAGAAGTCGCTTGAGTGCAGGATGATCGACGGTGTGAAAAAATACTTCAAACTCGCCGCCAGAAACCTCTTCCGTATTAACAAG
>RHKR01000133.1 GCA_008363265.1 Chlorobiota bacterium | reverse complement strand
TTGCTCCCCAAAATGCCTCTGGATGTGTGCGTTGCCGAGTCGCAAGGGCAAATTGCCCATATCGTAGCACAGCAGATGGAAAGGCTTTTGCTGCAGCATAATATTCAGAAGGAAGTGGTGTCGATGGTCACTCATGTCGAAGTTGACCCCAACGACCCCGCCTTTCAGAATCCCACCAAACCGGTAGGTCAGTTCTTCCTTAAAGAGGAAGCCGACCTCCTTGCCAAGGCCAATGGCTGGCAATTCCGCGAAGACCCCCGGAAAAGGGGATGGCGACGCGTGGTTGCCTCACCGAAACCAATCTTTGTACGTTCCGCAAATATCGTCAAGAAACTAACCGACGACGGTCACATTGTGATCTGTGTCGGTGGTGGCGGTATTCCTGTTATCAAAAACGGATACGGAACAATAAAAGGTGTGGAAGCGGTGATCGACAAGGATCTGGCATCATCGGTGCTTGCCACCCAGATTGGTGCCGAGGAACTGATCATTCTTACCGATGTCCCGAAAGCCTACCTTAATTTTCAGAAGGAAAATGAGGTGGCGCTCGATCAACTGACGGTTGACGAAGCCGAGATGCATCTTAAGAATGGGGAGTTCGCCGCCGGAAGTATGGGACCCAAAATGGAGGCAGCCGTGAAGTTTCTCCGAAACGGAGGAAAACGGGCGGTGATAACTGATGCCGGAGAGCTTGGAAAGGCTAATCCGGGAACGAGAATAATTGCAAAAAACGGATAATTTATGGCAGTAAATATGAAAGGAAAGAGTTTTCTTTCCATTAACGACCTGACACTCGAAGAAATGTATCAGGTGTTCGATCTCAGCAGAACACTGAAAGAAAAACTTTACACAGGTGAGGAGCACCACCTCCTGAAGGGTAAAACCCTCGGAATGATCTTCTCGAAACCGTCCACCAGAACACGTATCTCCTTTGAAGTCGGTATCTACCAGCTTGGTGGAATAGGAATGTATTTCGGACCGAACGATCTCCAGCTCAACAGGGGAGAGACGATCCACGATACAGCAAAGGTTCTTTCCCGCTACCTCGACGGTATTATGATCCGCACATTCAAACATGAAGATGTTGAAGGGCTGGCAAAACATGGTTCGATCCCTGTGATCAACGGGCTAACTGACCTCCTCCATCCCTGTCAGGTGATGACCGACCTTTTCACGATCCTTGAGAAGAGGAGAAAACTTGAAGGTCTGAAACTCGCTTACATTGGCGACGGTAACAACATGGCTCATTCACTTTTGAACGGTTGCTCGAAGGTCGGAATGGATATTTCGATCGCATCACCGAAAGGTTACGAACCACTCGGATGGATAGTTGATAATGCGAAGAAGAACGCTGACTACATGGGTTCAAAGGTAATAATTACCAATGATCCCGTTGAGGCGTGCAAGGGCGCTGACATCATTTACACCGATGTGTGGGCAAGCATGGGTCAGGAAAAAGAAGCTCAGGAACGCAACGCACGCTTTGCCGGATTCCAGGTTAATTCTGCACTCGTCGCCAACGCAAAGGATGACTACCTCTTTATGCACTGCCTCCCCGCGCACAGGGAAGAGGAAGTTACCAATGAAGTGGTTGATTCAGTAAACTCTATCGTTTTCGATGAGGCTGAGAACAGACTTCATGTGCAAAAAGCCATCATGGCACTTGTAATGTAATATCAGACTTACCCCAAATAAAAAAGCCGTCCGGGATTCCGGACGGCTTTTTTTTATAACGATCTGTGATCAGTGGTGAGTAGCGAGTAGTGAGTAGCGAGTAGCGAGTAGCGAGTCTCTACACTCCATACTCTACACTCTACACTACTTCATGAGAATCATCTTCCTGATGGCGACATTGCTGCCGGCTTCAATTCTGTAGAAGTAGATTCCCGAAGGAAGGCTTGATGCATTGAACGGAACATCATATGTACCGGCTGTCATCGGTCCATTGATAAGTTCAGCAACTTTCTCGCCAAGTGTGTTGTAAACATCAAGTTTCACATTAACATCTGCCGGAACCGCGAACCTGATCATTGTGGTCGGGTTGAATGGATTCGGCCAGTTCTGTGAGAGCGTGAACTCTTTCGGAAGTTCAACAACTTCTTTGATGTCTGTTGCACCATCAGCAGTGCGGAAGCGACCCATCGTTGAGTAGAATGAGTAATTACCGTCTGATGTTTTGGTTCTGACTCTCCAGAAGTAGCTCTTGTTTGCAGCAAGTCCCTGAAGTGACTGTCTTGCCATGGTCAGGTTCTCGAAGAGCATTGCTCCTGTGAAATCCTGATTGTCAGCAACTTCCAGTTCGTAAGTGATGCCTGCAGGGGGAGCTGCCGGGAGTGCCCATGAAACGACCGGTGATGTAGTCATGATCATCACGTTGTGAGGACCACCGACGATCGGGGTAACAGGGTTGAATGAACCGGGGTTAACTGTGAATGTATCAACCGCTGAGAAAGCTCCGTAGCTTCCACCACCGAAGTGAGCTCTTACCTTCCAGAAGTAGGTTGCACCCTGAACGAGGTTCGAGGCATTAACCCAGGTATCTGTTGTATAAAGGGTTGTTGTTGCTGCGGGGAAGAAAACATCCGAGTAGCTGTAAACAACCTGATATCCAACAATACCGCTGGTCGAACCGTTCACCCACCAGCTTAGCTGTGGATCAACAGAATAAACCACAGTGTTGCCTGAAGGCCAAGAGATGACCGGCGCACCCGGTGTGGTACCCGAGTAAATGGTAAAGGTATCAGCCGCCCATGGAGAGAGGGTTGAACCATCAGATGCAGCAACTGCCCAGTAAACTATTTCTCCTTCATCGAATGGTGAAGTGAAAGTGTAGAATGTATTATATACATCTGTCACTGTTCTCGAGCTGTCGTAATCTGTATTCCAGTTGGTTGAGTTTGAACCGACTTTCCATCTAACAACATAGCCTGTGATACCCATCGGTGAACCTTCGAGGTACCATGAGAGAGTAGGCATGGTTGAGTAGACAGTGGGATTGCCGGTTGGCCAGTTAAGTACGGTGTAACCGTTTGAAACACCGCCGGCTACAGAGAAAGAGACAGTGTCTGACCAACCTGAATAAGCTGAACCATTGTATGATCTGACCCTCCAGAAGTAGGTCTGGCCAGGGACAAGACCTGATATCTGTGTATAGAGATCAGGGATATTTGAGATGGTGGTAGAACTGGAGAATCCACTGTTGGTTGCATATTCAAACTGGTAGGTAAGTCCTGTTCCATCTTGACCGAGCCACCAATAGAAGTAAGGGGCAGTGGTGTAAACCAACAGGTTATCTGTCGGGTAGGATGGGTTGGGTACAACAAGGGTTCCGGCACCGTTAGTACGGAACGACTGCCAGAATGAGAAGTTTGAAATAACCTCATCAGGTGTACCGCGCTTGTAAACGCTTCTTACCGCCCAGAAATATCTCGTACCGGGATTCTGATTTATCGATATCTGGTGGTAAATGTCCGTGATGTGTGTCGCAACGTACGCATAACCTACAGCAGTTGTATCGCCTGAAAGGACGACGTCAAATGTAACATCAGGGCTGTAGCCTGCTGTGTACCAGTGAAGCATCGGCGCGTTTGTGTAAACAAGCGGATCACCAACCGGCCAGCTCGGATATGGAACAGTTGCTCCACCACTTGTGGTGAACGACTGTGTAGCCGAGTAAGCCATCACTTCGTTTGCATCATTAAGCAATACTATCCTCCACCAGTACTTTGTACCTCCAAGAAGGTTAACGGTCTGGAAGAGGTCAGGTGAAACACCGGTAAAGTTCGATGTTAACCAGTCTGTTTTAACAGGGGCAACACTTCCCGCCTTAACCTGAAGTTTGAATTTCAAACCCGCTGTAGCCTGGTTGATACCATAAGTGAACATAAGGCTGTTCAGATATACTGTATCACCATCACCCGGGTTGTACTGGCTTACAGTCACTGCAGGGTAGGTTGTGAAATGCCAGATCGGCGATTTGATCGCAACACTTCCATCTTTCGCGACGAGCTGCCAGTAATATCTGGTGTTCGGATCGAGAGGGAAGGGATATTGAGGACCCAACAGACCTTCATTGAGAGTGTTCTCATTGTAAGCAAGTGAATCGGTATTCGCGGGGATGTTCAGATCTGTGAAGATCACTGCGCCATCAAAAGCAGCCTGTGAACCACCTGCGGTTGATATCCTGAGCTCATATCCGGTTTCAAAGAGGACATCGTCCCACGTGAAGTGAGGCTCAAGGCTCAGGCCGGTTACACCGTTGTAAGGTTTGTTGAGAACATCGAGCGGAGTATAGAAAGTGCGCTCGGGAGCGGCAACTTTGAACTCACCATTGTTGTCTGCAGTACCGTCATTTACTTCTGCCTGAACGGTCCACCAATACTTGGTTGCAACTGCCAGACCTGTCGGGTTAAGAGTAAGTGTACCGGGATTGATTCCTGAGGTTGCATTGGTATGTGCTCCGGCATTAAGCCCGGGCGCGGTATTGACAAGGAGTTTGTAGAAAACATTCGATTTTCTGTTGTCCATTGTCCATGAAAGGTCAGGTGACATAACCGGTGACTCATACTCGGTTGCCGGCGATGCAAGTGCAGGAGTGGCAAGTATGGTGGTGAATGTTCTCGATGAAGAGGTGGTTACACCAGCGACGCCATCTGTAGCGACAATTCTCCACCAGTATCTTGTATTATTAACAAGGTTGCCGGCAGGTACGTTGTAGGTTACGTTTGTACCGGCAGAGGCTGAGTGGACAATATTTGTAAATCCCGCGTCAGTTGCGATTTCCACGGTACTGGTGAAAGGCGATACCCCGCCAGTAAACGACCAGGTCAGTGTTGGAGTGAGCGACTGCGTAATGGCGGCATTGGCCGGTGCAGTCAGATTGATCGTTGGTGTGCTGTAAGCGAAAGCGGTATAAAGCCCTAACGAATTCTGCCCCGTTACACTGAAAGTGTTTGCCACCGCGTTATGAGTCGCTGTTACCAGTGCCCAACTCGTGCCATTGTTGGTCGATTTTATTAGTCTTAAAGCACCTTCACTGTTTCCGTTAAGCTCTGAATCATCATAGCTGAAAACGAGGGAGGCATTAAGTCCGGTATTTGTATTCGGTGCAAAGTCATAACTGCGTTTAATTCCGGTGAACGCACCGATGGTTCTTGCAGTGTGAGATCTTGTCACCAGGGTAGTTCCGAGGTTCACGGCACTTGTAAGTGTCGCTCCGAAACCGGCAATATTGTCGTTATTAGGAGCATTGATCACCCTGCTTGAAAGGAAGTCACCGTTGGATGCGAGATTCGATCCTGTCTCGGTAAGTCTTCCCGCAAGGCTGACAGAGACCATGTTACCGCCAAAATCGAGAGGAGTTGCGAGTCCAAGGTTACCAAGAACACCAAGACTTCCGCCGAATGTAGTGCCGGAAGAGGTGAAAGTGGCATTTCTAAATACTGAAGTTGACATTACATTCGCAGGAGTTGCCAGTGAAGTAAGCAAACCAAACTCAACATTATCGTTATTGGATGGTGTAAGGCCGGTACTCCAGTTTGAAGGGTTTATCGACTGGTTATCCGCGCCGCCGATCCATGTGTGGAAGGCATTTGAGGTAACAAAGTCGCTGGCACCTTCAACATTGGCAAGCGCAATGTGGAAAGTATTTGAAGAGAGGTTGGAAACCTGTGTCTGACTTGCGTCAGGTGCGTTGTCGAATCTGTAGTATGCATAAAGCCCTGATTCGTTGGCTTCCATCGACTTGTTCATATTGGCAACGATCTCCTCCTGGGTCCTGACGGAAAGCCAGATCCTCAGTTCATCGAGATCACCGGGGAAAAATTCGGTATTCACAATAGAAGAGCCGATATGAAGTGTTCCACTTGATCCAAGAGCTCCTGTTGCAGTATTTTGGGCTACTAAAACGCCGTTTCTGTAGAGTTTCCTCTCACCCGTGGTTCTGTTGTAAGTAGCTGCATAGTGATGCCATTCTGTATCAGTTGCACCAACCGGGGCTGAAATATCGTTGTTGAAGAATCCCATGAAGAAACCGTTCGGATTGTTCGGCGCAGTAGGGGATCTGAATCCAACTTGCAGATAGTTGTTGGTCGAGAGTGAACCCTGTCCCAAAACCAGTCTCTGTGTCGAGCCTCCGTTAACTTTGGCCCAAAACTCCACGGTCAGATCTGTAGTGTTGAGATTAAGGCCGGAAGCGGTGCCTTTTTCATCAATGCCATCAAGTCTGAGTGCTTTTCCGGGACCGGCCATTGAACCTGACACAACCCATGACGGGTCGGAAGCTTCAGCTGTGTTAAGGTCACCGAGTGTGGTTGTATTCGCAGGGGCGAAACCACCGTCAGCCGGTGACTGACCTGTACCTTCGTTCAGTGAGAGGTAATAGATGAGTCCGGGAGTGGAATTGTTGCCTTGGAGATGCATGTCACGGCGGATATCGGTTTCCGATCTTCCGGCATTCCATATCTTAATCTCATCCATCTTGCCGTCGAAATTTTCTCCGCCATCACCATGTCTACCGAAATAGATGTCTCTGGTGGAAGCAATCGCGCCGAGTTGCTGTGCGGGGATTGTTCCCGACAC
>RHKR01000132.1 GCA_008363265.1 Chlorobiota bacterium | reverse complement strand
ATCTGTGAAATCTGTGTTAAATCCTGTCAATCCGTGTAACCTTTAAAAACTTCACTCTACACTCCACACTCACCCCTACTTCAAGTACACCAACTTAATAGTATTCGAAAGCTTGCCGCTGGTGAGGCGGGCGAGGTAGATACCTGAAGGAAGACCCACGGGTTTGAAATCAACTGTGTGAAAACCGGCGGTGAGGTCGCGGTCGAGGAGTATCGCCACCGACACCCCTTTCAGGTCATAGACGACAAGTGTGGTTTTTCCCGGTTTTGAGAGGGTAAAGGATATCCTCGTTTCGGGATTGAACGGATTCGGATGGTTCTGCAGAAGCTGAAATTCTTTCGGCAGTTCTGATCCCTCCTTGGTTGAAACCGGTCCGCCGGGGAAGAACCATGAGATCATGTTCATAATATTTGCCCGCCAGAGCCCCCAGCTGTGTCCTTCGGGGTACTCCTTCGTCCAGACAGTGTAGCCCTTCGCGAGAAGTGAATCCCTGAAATTCCTCATCGTTGGGAAGAGCGACTCGTAAGTCCCCCAGATCGAGAAGAACCTTATATCTTTCCGCGAGCCGTTGATTATCGCGTTGTAGATCTCATAGTTGTTAGGCTGGAAGGCTGCCGAGTGGAGACCGCAGTTCGCGAACACTTCGGGGTAATTCCAGCTAATAATTGCCGAAATGTTGCCGCCGTAGGAGTCGCCGAGCACGAGGCGTTTGTATTTATTGGCGATCGTCTTGTAACGCGAGTCGATGTACGGCACCAGTTCCTGCGCGAAGAACGCGGCATAGGCGTTGCGGAGTGAGCCGGCGTACTCGTTGTTCCGGTTATTCGGCCGCACGAAGACCGCGATCACGGGCTCGATCTTGTTGCTGTCGATCGCGTTATCGAGAATTGTAGCCGCCTGCGCGAGCGAGAGGTACTCTGATCCGTCGTGGAAATAAACCGCGGGGTATCGGCGCGTCGAGGAGGAATCGTATCCCGGAGGGAGATAGACGTAATAAGCAAAGGTCGAGTTGGTGTTCGTGCTGGTAAAATTGTAGTTGAGAACCGTTCCCGCGGGGAGGTTCGGGCCGCGGACTATCTCCCACGGCTGTACATAACCGGGCATCGCCAGTTCTGAATTGGGGCCGAAACCGCCGGGGCAAACCATCGGATTGAGGGGATCAAGTATCCAGTTGCTGCCGTTTATTACCAGTTTATAGTCAACCCGGGCGGTCATCTCAAACGACCGGAAATAATAGAAAAGATTGGTGTTGGTTATCCTCGTCATCGTTACCGATGCCGCCCACGAGGTGAAATCACCGGCAACCTGAACATAGTTCGCGTTGCTGTTGTAGAGGAACACGGCCATGTTCCCTTCACGGAGCGGTATCCCCGCGGCGCGGTTTGCGTTCACGAAACTGTCGGCAACAGCGGTTTTCCTCACGGGGTCATCTATCGTGTTCACATAGGTGAGGAAGTTCAGAAAATTGGTCTGGGCGGAGGCCGTAAAGCAGGTGAAGAGGATAAAGGGGAGTAAGTATTTCTTTTTCATAAGCTGTTGTTCAAGGTTCATATCAATACTTCAAATATACCCAATCCCTCAAAAATAAAAAACCCCGAAGGGATGCCTTCGGGGTTTTGGCTTAATTTCGAAGTATTTATTGCTTTTTGAGCGACATGTTCATTTTGTAAGTTGTGTCGGCCACGAACGGATAGCTCTTGAATCTCATTTTGAGTTCGCCGTCAACCCTTCCTGTGGTTGAGTTGATCTTTCCCTTGAACTGCCATTCGTCATCGTTTGCCGAGCTGAATGTCAGGATAAGGGAGTCGTTCCTCACGAGGCCCATCGGGTTCAGGTTTCTCTCTATGGTTGTTGATGACGTGCCAAGTTTTCTGAACTTGAGGTAGCCGGGTCCCGCAAGAGAAGCGTTGGTCCCGCTGCCTGTGTAGGTAATGATCGCGTACTCAAGTCCGCTGCCCGACATTACTGAATCCTTCCATGACCCGGCATAAACCGACGGTGTTTCGGGCTGCGGATTTACAGGATTGCTTTCATCCTTGGAGCAGCCGGCCAAAAAGAAAAGTGAGAGGAGTGAAAAAGCTAAGGTTCTGCGCATTGTATTCCTTGATGTTGATGAATTTGTGATGCAAAACTAAAAAAATAGTATAACACGGCAAAGCTTCGACTAAAATTAAAGTTTCTAATGGGAATTCCCCGTTACTATTTGTGACATTCCCCACTTTTAACGAATTTAAAGGTTGCGTTTTACAATTAATTTCGAAGTATAGAGAATGAAAAAAACCGTCGTTCTGGCCTTATTGGCTGTTACCCTCCTTTTCCCTCAGGATAATTGGAAAAAAGTAAAGATCTTTCCATCAGCAACCGAAGGATTTGCCCGGCTCGAGCAGCTTTCCGCAGGCCTCGATGAAGCTTACCCTGAGAAGGACGGTTCGGTGAGCATGTTCATTAGTGCCTCCGATTTCACAAAGCTCAAAACCCTCGGGATGCCTTATGAAGTGGTGATCGATGACTGGCATGCGTACTACGCGTCACTTCCCGTTCTCACCCCGGAAGAAAAGGATGAATTCATACAGCAGAGCAAGCAGCAGTTCGGCGTCGAGGGATTCGGTTTCGGATCGATGGGCGGATATTACACTTTCCAGGAAGCGATCAACCAGCTTGATTCGATGTATGCCCGCTTCCCGAATCTGATCACACCTAAATTCCAGATCGGCACAACCGAGAACGGCCGGCCAATTTGGGCAGTAAAGATAAGCGACAATCCGAATCAGGATGAAGGGGAGCCGCAGGCGCTGTTTGATGGTCTTATTCACGCCCGCGAACCGATGTCGGTGATGACGGTCATCTATTATATGTACTATTTATGTGAAAACTACGGTACCAACCCCGAGGTAACCTACCTCGTGAACAACCGTGAGATATTCTTTGTGCCGGTGCTAAATCCCGACGGTTATGAGCAGAACCGCACCACCAACCCCAACGGCGGCGGAATGTGGAGGAAGAACCGCAGAAACAACGGCGGCAGCTATGGAGTTGATCTTAACCGTAACTTCGGCTACATGTGGGGCTACGACAACTCGGGCTCAAGCCCCAACCCCCCGGATGAAGATTACCGCGGTCCGTCCGCATTTTCGGAACCGGAGCTCGCGGGCTACAGAAATTTCGTGAATACTAAAAACATCAAAACCTACATCAATTTCCACTCATACCAGAACGCGATGCTCTACCCATGGGGGTACATTAACGCTCAAACCCCCGATCACGCGATCTATGAGGACTTCTGCGCTTACATGGCGCAGTTCAACGGATATGTTTACGGAAATGGTGGCACGGTTCTGGGTTATAACTCGAACGGAAGCGCGCGCGACTGGTTCTACGGCGAACAGACCACAAAACCGAAAGCCTTTGGATATACCTTCGAAATCGGGAGCTCATCTGACGGGTTTTGGCCCGCACAAAACCGTATTTTCCCCCTCGCGCAAGGGAATCTGAGACCGCTTCTCTTCAAATCATGGGTGGCAGGCGAGTATGTTTCATTGTTCGCTCCACGGTACGACAGGCAATACTTCAACCCCGGTGAAACCGTTGCGATGAAACCCGTTTTCAAGAACAGGGGACTTTCAGCAGCGAACGATGTGTCGGTTGAACTTCAGTCGCTCTCCCCGTCAATAACGGTGGTTTCCGGCGCGGCGACACTTCAGAACCTCGCCTCGATGGATACCGCAGCAATATCGGGACAACTAAGCTTCTCGATCGCATCTGACGCGGGCATTTCGCAGCAGCACGCGATACTGATCAAGACGGTGAAGGGGGGTGCCACCATGTCGATCGATACACTCAAACTGGCGCTCGGCGTTCCCAACTACGCGTTTATTGATACGACTCTTACCCCCGTTACCAACTGGGACCTCGTGGTCACACCAACCACTTCACCGAAGTGGGACGCGACCACCACGAGCTTCGTCACAGCCCCTGTTTCTTTCACCGACAGTAAAACGGGCACATACGTCGCGAACCTGACATCGACAATGACGACAAAAAACGCGATAGACCTTACGACCGTGAACAATCCAAAACTCGTTTTCTGGCTTAAATACGATATCGAATCGAACTACGATTACGCTCAGGTGATGATCTCGACCAACGGCGGTACATCATTCACCCCGCTCGCCGGAAAATATACCGAGCCCTCCTCAGGCAGCTTTCAGCCGCCGAATCAGCCCGTTTACGATGGCACAAAAGCGAACTGGCTGCAGGAGGAGATATCGCTCGCTCCGTATGCCGGGCAGCAGATCAAGCTCCGCTTCCTTCTTAAAACCGACGGCTCACAGCAGAAGGACGGCATTTATCTTGACGACATAGGAATAGTCGGATACTCGGTCGTGCCTGTCGAGATGGTGTCATTCACGGGCGCGGTCAGCTCAAGCGGAAACCCGGTACTCAACTGGAAAGTGGCCTCAGAGCTCAATAACAAAGGTTTTACCATTGAGAGAAGAAATTCAGATGGCGGTTGGAGAAGTTCGGGCTTTATTGAAGGAAGGGGCACAGCAACAGAGCCGAAAGAGTATTCATTTGAAGATATCTCCGGATTCGAGGGTGAGTCATCGGCTTTTTACCGTCTTATCCAGACCGACTTTGACGGCACACGAACCATCTTCGGTCCGCTGGAAGTGATGAACACTCTCCCGACGGAGTTCTCGTTGAGCCAGAACCATCCGAATCCGTTCAATCCGGAGACGGTTATCCGTTTCTCGTTGCCCGCCAGTGGCTCTGCCATTGCCGGTTACGTGAAAGGTGTGGTTTACGACATGCTTGGAAGGGAAGTGGCGATACTTCTGAACGGAGTAATGCCCGCGGGGAACCACACGCTGAAATTCAATGCAGCGGGATTGCCGTCCGGTGTTTACATCTTCCGTCTGGAAGCAGGTAAACACACGGCAGCTATAAAGATGGTGGTGAACAAGTAGAACTTTTTTGAACCTAAGAACTCGAGAACCTAAGTGCGCCGCGGCGCATAAAGAACCTAAGAACTAAAGAATAAATCTTCCTAAGTTCATGAGTTCTTAAGTTCCTAAGTTCATGAGTTCATGAGTTCTTAAGTTCTTACTTCGTGAGGAGATAATCGGCAATTTTGCCGAGTTCTTTTACGTCCTTGTTGCCGTAAGAGGGCATAACGCCCGAGGCATATTTGGTTTTATACTCATCGAATCTTGCGCCCGTCTTGTTCTTTTCGGGGTTGCGGAGATAGGCGATGAGCGACTCTCTATCGTAAAATTTTGACATTCCAACCAGTGGCGGAGCCATGGGGGTACCGTTCAGATCGTTACCGTGGCAGTTCAGGCAGCCGAAATTATTCATAAGTTCCTGACCGCTCAGAGAAGTGGTGTCGGCAGCAGCACTTCCTTCCTCCATGTATCCCGGACCTGTTGTTGAGGCACCGGTGTCACGGGTAAGATGTTGCAGAAAGAAGAGACCGGCAAAAGCGGCGATAAAAACGAGTATCCATACCAGGGTTTTAGTCATGTAACCTCAAAGATTTTTTAGTTGTTGTTTGCAATATCGTAATAATCCTTATAAGATTTAATCCCTTCAAAAATGGCTTTCGCAAGTTGGTTTTGTCCCTTTTCACTTGCGAGATACTTTTCTTCCTCAACATTCGAAATAAAACCGAGTTCGATCAGCACATTCGGCATCGAAGCCCCGACAAGAACATAGAATCCAGCCTGTTTCACTCCGCGCGAGGCACGGTCGGTGTGTTCTTTGAACGACTTGTTCAGGAGACCCGCGAACTTTTCCGAGTGGTGCATGTAAGCCGCGTGCGCCATCGAAGTAAGGATGTAATTTTCGTCATCCAGTTCCTTGTAGCGGGCGGGGTCGTCCTCATACTTAATAACGCTGTTCTCGGTTTTCGCGATGTCGATGGCATCTTTGGTTTTCCCGGGGCGGAGGAGATACACTTCCGTGCCGCGGGCTTTACTGTTGCGTTCGGGGGTTGAATTGCAGTGGATCGAAATGAAGAGGTCGCCCTCTTTTTCGTTGGCGATCTTGCCTCTTTTGAAGAGTTCAACGAATCTGTCGTCATCTCTGGTGTAAACCACCTTCACTCCGGGGAGGTTTTTCCTGATCAGATCACCCACCTTGAGGGCGACGGCCAGATTCACATTCTTTTCATAAACCTTGTTGGTACCCACCGCGCCGGCATCTTTTCCCCCGTGCCCCGCGTCGAGCACCACTACATCAAATTTCCATCCCTCTTTTTTTTTACAGGACCGGTTGATGCTTCTGAAGTGGAGTAGACGAGAACCTGCAGTTCCTTCTTCGATTTAATTCTCTTAACTTCGTACGATGAATAGGCGTCTGTCAGGTAGAGCATAAGTTCGCCGTTCCCTTTACGGACGCGGCCCTTTATCTCCTTGACGGGACCCGACTGGAAGGTCTTGTTCACGTTTTTCAGGATGATATCGCAATTTTCGATGGTGATCGAGATGTACCTGTCACCGTTTTCCTTGATCGAGTGTTTAATGCCGTTGGCTTCACCCTTGTAAGTGAATATGCAGAAAAGACCGTTCGATTTCAGATCGTACGATGCTTTCAGGATCGCGTTCTTCTTGTCTGATTTGGCTTCGGGCTCTATGAC
>RHKR01000131.1:6662-9791 GCA_008363265.1 Chlorobiota bacterium | reverse complement strand
TCCGGGCATAAGGCCTGCCGGTGTGCCGCACCTGCTTAACTCAAAAAATAGTGCAGCGATAGTTAAAACTAGAATTACTATATTTAAATATTTTAATTTCATTTAAAATACAAAGTTAAGCAGATTCCCCCGTTAGAAAAAATATGGAGCCGCCGGTAAGGCACAGATGATCTTAAGTTTATACATAGCGAGGAAGTTCTTCATTCCGTTCATTTTCTCGGTATTTTCCCTCTTTTCCATATTTATTCTCCAGTTCCTGATGCGGTTCTCAGAGCAGCTGATCGGAAAGGGCATAGATACAATTCTGATAATCCAGCTGATAATCTACAATCTTGCCTGGATGATGGTTCTTGTCGTGCCGATGTCCGTGCTTGTGGCCACTCTTATGGCATTCGGGGGGCTGGCTCAGAACAATGAGATAACCGCGATCCGCGCGGCCGGGTTAAGCCTCTACAAACTTACCGTTATCCCCTTCATACTCGCGGGTGGACTGGTCTGGTTCCTGATCTACTTCAACAATGAAGTGCTGCCTGACGCAAACCACAAGACCAAAAACCTGATGTGGGAAATAACAGCTACACGTCCTGCCCTTTCGATCATACCCAACGTTTTCATGACCGATATTACAGGTTATGCCATTCTTGCGGAAAAAGTAACACAGGACTCCAACAAACTTCTGAATGTGAAGATATACGACAACAGCCGGAATGGCGTTGTGAACATTCTGACGGCAAAGAGGGGCG
Organism: Chlorobiota bacterium; assembly: GCA_008363265.1. Lineage (GTDB taxonomy): Bacteria > Bacteroidota > Ignavibacteria > Ignavibacteriales > Ignavibacteriaceae > UTCHB3. The sequence goes on along the minus strand of RHKR01000131.1, from coordinate 9,048 downwards.
ATCTCAACTTCAATGAAGACAGGTCGAAGCTTCTGATGAATCTCTATGAGGGTGAAATACATGAGCAGGGAGCCGATAATTACTACCGGAAACTGAAGTTCAGCAAGCATATGCTTCTAATGAATTCAGAGCAGTTCTCACTGAAGAAGATCACCAGCGACTACAGGTCTGACCGTGAACTGAGCATCGCCGAGCTCGATCTCAGGGCCGACAGCCTCCGTAAAGTTTTCGAGGAGCACGTTCAGATAATGAAGAGGCTTGCCCTCCCCTTCTTCTATGGCGACTCGGCAGGCTCATCAGTTCCCTCGATGTTCGCGGGTGATGTGGGTTCAGAGCAGTGGGCCATGCGGCTTGAAGGCCGGGTGCAACAACAACTGAACACTATTGAAACCACCCTCGCAGCTCAGGATTATCTTATCAGTCAGGTGTATGCATACAGGGTGGAGGTTGACAAGAAATACTCGATCCCGGCAGCGTGTGTCGTGTTCCTCCTGCTCGGCATCCCGCTCGCAATGATGACACGCCGCGGGGGATTCGGGGCCGCGGCAAGTATCAGCCTCTTTTTCTTTCTGCTCTACTGGTCGTTCCTTATCGGCGGGGAAAAACTTGCCGACCGTGGTCTGGTTTCCCCTTTCATCGGAATGTGGGCTGCCAACTTCATTCTAGCAGCCTCGGGTGCCTACCTCTTCTTCAGATCGGTAAGGGACAATACAATGATCGATCTCTCGTTCCTGCAGCGTTTTCTGCCGAAGAAGTTCAGAAAAGAGGAGGATGATGTACAAGATTCTTGACCGCTACATCATCAAGAGCTTCATAGCCTCGATCTTCTACGGTCTGCTTGCGTTCACGGCTCTCTTCGTGATCATCGACCTGATGGAAAAACTCGATGATTTCATCGACAATAACCTGACAACGTTGATGATACTCGAGTATTACATGGTTTTTATCCCCGATATCATAAAACTGATGACCCCCGTGGCGGTGCTTTTCGGTGGTCTGTTCACCGCAGGAAAGATGTCGAACAACAACGAGCTGACAGCGATAAAATCGAGCGGTATTTCGATTTACCGGTTCATGTTCCCTTTTATAACCATCTGCATACTCATCTCGGGAATGATCTTCTGGTTCGGAGGATACGTGGTACCCGATGCGAACGTAAGAAAGACGGAAATAGAGGCGGAGTATCTCAAAAAGGGTGAAGCATCAGTTATTAGTAACCTCTTCTTTCAGGATCCCCCCGGGAAGATCGTAAGTATCTTCTACTTCAACAGTGAGAAACTTGAGGCTTACAAGGCGGGCATCCAGTATTACGATACCTCTAACTCGATCAGAATGACAAAGAGGATCGATGCGGAAAAACTCCTCTTTGATCAGAAAAAGAAGACCTGGACAGCCTTCAATGGAACCACCCGCGTATTCGGTGAACTGAATGACAGAGTGGAGACGTTCGAAAAAGTGGAGATGAAAGACCTCAAGTTCACTCCCGACGACCTCGAGGTGAAGCAGCAAAGGCTTGAAGTACTCACCAATCCGCAGCTTGAGAAACTTATCAAAGACACCCGGAATGCCGGCTACGACCCCCAAAGGGCGGAGATCGAATATTACGGCAGATTTTCATTCCCTTTCACAGCGATCATAATCATCGTCTTCGGCCTGCCCATTTCTGCGGTGAAGCGACGGACCGGGATCGCGCTGCAATTCGGCATCAATATCCTCGTAACCTTCATTTATCTCAGCATCATGCAGATAGTGACCGCACTCGGTAAAAACGGCTCGCTGGATCCCCTTCTTACCGCCTGGCTGGTGAATATTATCTTCCTCGCGGCGGCACTTTTCAATCTTACCCGGGTAAGAGGATAGAATTTCGCAATCTCGTTGTTTTTTCTTATTTTTAGAAAAAAAGTGAACAATAATTATGGAAACCTTTAACGCCGGTAGCTACACTTTCTCCCTCAAAAAAGGGTCATGGGGCGACTTCGACTATTACGACGGAGTACACTCGACCCTCGGTATGAAAGTGATGGTTTTTGTCTCAAGAACTGAATCAGAACAGGTACCACTGGACTCACTTAAAAAACTCAGGAAACTGGGTTTTGAGTCAGTTATGAAGGTTTTCGATATATTCCATGAGAACGGATACCTGTATGTGGTAACCGAACCCGAAGGCCCGGGAACACTTTTCGATTATTTTTACACCCTGAACCGTCCCCTCGACCCCCTCCGGGCCATTGAAGTGGTGCTTCCTGTACTTGAAGCGCTCGAAGAACTCCACAATCTCGGATACGCGGTCGGCTTCCTCGATGAAAGCGTCGTTTTCTTCATGCAGGGAAAGAAGGTTAAGATCGGCGGCAACTGGTTCATACACCTGCGGAACTGTCAGACCAAC
>RHKR01000131.1:0-6640 GCA_008363265.1 Chlorobiota bacterium | reverse complement strand
TAGCCCGGTGTGGCGCAATACTTTTCCGGCTGCTGAATCAGGAAACCCTGCTTCAGACCAACCTGCGCTTTTCGAGCATAATGCAGGTCAGGCCGGCGAGCATACCATCAAACCTTATGGATGTGATCCAGAAAGCCGTGGATATAGATAATCCCCGGTACCACGACGCCTCGGGAATGATCCACGATCTGAAAGTTATTGCTGAGGGACTGCAGGAAGAGCAGGGTAAAAAGTTTGATGTGCCGGTTGAGGCCGGGAGGACCGAACAGGGTCCCAGAGTGAAGGTGACCGCCATTCTCAAAGGCTCTGAAACCATTGCCGACAGCACAGCTGACAATCTGATCAAGGAGAAGAGCAGAAAGCCATCCCTTTCTGTGATGAACATCTTCCTGATCTTGCTGATCGTTACGATCACTGCCGGCGGACTTCTTTATCTCTTTAAAGGTTCACTTTTTGGGTCGAAGCCCAATCCGAATGCAGCCAAAGTAAACGAAGAACTTACCAAACCGCCAAAACTTCAAATGACCGACACACTAAAAATTGTGGTTATGGAAACAATTGAAGTGGTGCTGCAGTCAGCCGCTACAGGAAGGGACACCCTTTTTGTGAGACAGAATACGCTTGAGACCGATGCCCTGAACTCACTCGCCTATTATACTGCCTTGTACAATGGCGCGCTCGACCTGAAAAACGGGAATTTTGATTCATCCTACGCAAGACTGGACCGCGCGGCAGGCCACTCAAACAGGTCACTTTTTGAGGCCGATGCACCCCTCGCGCTCGGTTGCTACTCAATGCTCAAGAATGACGGCACTAACGCCTGGCTCTTCCTCACCCACTATTCGGAACTGATCGAAAAGGGAAAGAAAAAGGCAGGCACACTCAGCAAAACAGCCGCGGAAAAGATAGCCCTGAAAGAAAGCTACCTTAAAAGGCTGGTTGCGGGATTTAAGTAGGAACTTAAGAACATAGGAACTTAGGAACTTAGGAACTTATGAACTTAGGAACTTAGGAACTTAGGAACTTAGGAACTTAGGAACTTAGGAACTTAGGAACTTAGGAACTTAGGAACTTATGTAGATTTTAGTTCTTTAGTTCTCGAGTTCTTGAGTTCTTTAGTTCTCGAGTTCTCGAGTTCTTTAGTTCTTGAGTTCTTAAGTTCTTGTGTTCTTAAGTTCTTGTGTTCTATAACATCAGGTGCCAGGTTAAACTGAGACCCTGACTGACATTTCTAATGCTGAGCCCGGTGTTTGCATCAACCGATGAGTTGAACTGGGTGAAGATCACCGTTCTGAACTCGATCATACCGCCCGGGGCGTGAACTCCAAATCCCGCGCCGAAAATGGCACCAATTCCGACTTCTGAAATTCCTTCGACATCCTTCTCAGCATCAGCCGTCCCCTGTCCGTAAGAAGTTTTCACTTTACCCCCCAGAAGATAGTTAACTGTTGGTCCGCCATAAACCGTGAACATTAACGGTGCATCAATGGGAGTCAGCCTGGCTTTAAGGAGAAGCGAAAGATCAATGTAGTTCATCGAGAATGATGCCTTCGTGATCTTCGGGATCCGGGGCACGGGATCAACATATGCCGGAAGCGGTGTGAATGAACCTCCCCTCGTGGCAAATCCGATTTGGGGTGTAATAAAAAGATTGTTGCCGATCAGCACATCGTTGTAAATATTAACGAACGGATGAAGAATGTCGGATTCCTGATGTGTTGTGATCGCGGCAAAGCCCGTTTTGGCCAGTCCGAGTTCAACTCCGAAACCCGATTGGGCCAGGCTGAGAGATGAGGCGATCAGTACAATAAATAATGTATTTTTCATTTCAGTTGTTAGTATTGTTTGTTTTTCTGTTCGAAAAATAAGAAAAAGAGGAGAGAAATAATGGGCTACATCAACGGATCGGATGTTTTCATTTTCTCTTTGAGCTGTTTCGCGGCAAGTGCATAACCGCCGTCTCCCCCGTCGATAAGATGAAACAGTTCTGTATCATCCTTATCGACAATGCAGGTGAGCATTGCCTCGTCCGATACATGCATCCCGTAACAGATCAGCCCTTTCATCGAATATGAATCGAGAACCGCCGCCAGTTTCCCTTTCTGATCCTCAGTGCCCGAGATGATCATCCGGATCATGTCATCAACCTTCACGTGATCGATGCTGAATATCTCGCCCGTACCGTTCCGTTTCAATCCGTCCCGGTCGAGCGGATTGAAGTCATGCTCTGTTCCAAAAATTCTGAATATTTCAGAGAGTATCAGATCGATCACTTCTGCCTCCCTTTCACCTCTGATGGCGGGTTTTACGAGAAGTGAAAGCGTCAGTCCGCGTGAGGAGCCAATCGAACTCCACCGGCACTCGAAGCCGGTGAGATCGGGCATCTCCATGATTGGTTCGGAAACTATCCTGAATGAAGTCGAATTGAGGCCGGTCTTAAGCCGTCTTTCGGCCTCTTCAAATCCGGAACCGCGGAAGAGGGCCTGATGATATGAGCCTGAAAACCGGTATGTTGCCGTACTGAAAATAAACCCCTCCCTTTTCATGAGGTTGATATTCCCGATTCCGGCCCGGAGCTCGAGACCGTAGGCTGTCAGCGCAAATCCGGTCATCCGCCTCAAAGTCTCCGTGACTTCCGGTTCGGCAACAGCAGGAAGCAGCATCAATGCACCATCGCCACCGAAGATGAAGGGAAACTTGATCTTGCCTGTAACATTCCTTACTGCCGCTATTACCGCCGCGCCGCATGAATTAACATCGCGGTACCTCCCTTCCTCGATCGCACGGGTTGAGTTCACAATATCTGTGATAACAACCATCCGGTCATCGGGTACTTCAATATGGTTTTCGAACCTCACGGCCTCGATCAGTCGCGGCAAATCACTTCCAAAAAATTCTTAATAAACAGACTTCAAAATAAAAAAAGCCGCCTGAAAGAGACGGCTTTTTAATAGTGATGAGCGATGAGTTGTGAGTGATGAGTCCGCCGACGGCGAATCACATTTCACATTTCACATTTCACATTTACTTGATCAGCATCAACTTCCTGGTGAACGACCTGTTTCCGGCCTCAAGTTTGTAGATGTACATTCCTGAAGGCAGTTGTGTGGCGTCGAACTTGACGGTATAGATGCCTGCTGAATAATAATCATCAGCGAGTGTCGCCACTTCGATACCTGTAGCGTCGTAGACCCTGAGGGTTACCTGTGATGCCGAGGGTATCTCGAAACGGATGGTTGTAACCGGATTGAACGGATTGGGATAGTTCTGCGAGAGAACAAAATCCGTCGGCACACCTTCCTCTTTTTCGACATCAGTGGTTACCTTGGTCTTGAATCTGAAAGGCTCGGCCCATTCACCCTGTCCAAACGAATTCACACCTTTTACCCTCCAATAATAGATCCTGTTAAGAGTAAGACCATTAAAAGGTATCGATGTTCCGGTGTAGTTTGTCTCGTTGATAACGAGTGATCCGGGATCGAAAACGTTTGTGCTTGAAAGCTGCACACTGTATGAAGTTGCCAATGGATTACCTGCCCACACGAGGATGGAATCGAGACCCACATTGGTGGTTTTATCCAGTGGAGCCAAAAGTACCGGAGCACCCGGTGTGGCCGTAACAAATGAAAATGGAGTTGACCAGGCACCAACACCGGCGGCATTTTGAGCCCTTACTCTCCAATAGTACATTTTCTGTCCCTTCACACCGGTAAAGGTGACAGCAGTATCCACGAGATTATCAGCACCTAAAAGTATAAGTGAATCGAATAATGGATCCTCTCCAACCTGAAGGGTATAATTTGAAGCACCAGCGAGGTAATTCCACCGGACCGTTACGGTGTCACGCTGGCTGCCAGCACCATTTGCGGGCGAAGCGAGAACCGGCGATGCCAGAGGCGCAACCTGAACTATGTTGCTCGGCAGGCTTTCGTTGTAGTTTCTGTCCAGTGAAGTGACTGCAAAATAATATGTAGTGGGGGTGGAAGCCGGTTCTGGTCTGGCTTCACGACCGCCATAAACATCAACTATGTTGTTGCTGTTTTCGAAGTCCTGAGCTGTTGGATTTGGAGTGGTAAACTTGTAAACCACGTATCTCTTTGCAGTATCACCATCTGGAGCGGGACTTGGCTTGTCCCAGATCAGAGCCGAAGTTCCGGTCCCGGGCACCCTCTCGAAGTGGAGGTTCTGTGGCGGATTCGGAACAACGATATCTTTCCAGTTCATCTGAGGGAGAAGGGAAACCGTGCGGAAAAGATTCTGTTTCAGAGAATCTGCAAACCCCTTGAAGTTGGAAATAAAGTCCTGTGCTCTGAAGAAGATGCTTCCCTGTACTTTTGGGTTCGCACGGTTGGCACGGATCTGATTGTGTATCTCGCTCGCGTTGCTCCAGTTGGGGATCCTGTAGGTTGCCTGTCCCGGGTAGAAGTGGCGACCGTTGCGGGCGACTGAATCAGCCCACCATGGCATCAGCTTAGCGTAGTCCTGTCCACCGCCAAAAGGCCAGTAAAGCTGCGGTGTAAGATAGTCAACAGCCTTGTTTTGCAGCCAGTTGATGGCATCGCAGTAGATCGAGCTGTAAGCATCGAGGCCTGTGATTCCGGGAGGAACACCGTTCTTCCAGATACCGAACGGACTCATACCGAACTTCACGTGTGGTTTGTAGAAGTGGGTGCTGTCGTTGATGGCCTTGATAAGGATGTTGATGTTGTCGCGGCGCCAGTCATTAATGTTGGTAAAACCTCTCGGATAGAGCCTGAACGTGGCGGTATCCTGGTTGGTGATCTGGGTTGGCGGGTACGGATAGAAGTAGTCATCCATGTGAATACCGTCAACATCATATCTCTTTATAACATCAAGAACCACACTTAGCACATAATCCCTTACCATCGGAAGACCGGGGTTGAGGAATTTCAATGTACCGATCTGGATGGCCCACTCAGGATTTTCAACCAGAACATGTGTGGGATGCAGAGCGTAGTTCCCAACCTGCCGCTCAGCCCGGTAAGGGTTGAACCAGGCGTGGAGTTCCATCCCCCGCTTATGAGCTTCTTCAATGGCGAATTGAAGGGGATCATAACTGGCGGCAAGCCCCTGCTGGCGGGTAAGCCAGTAAGACCATGGTTCGATCGTGGAAGGGTACATCGCGTCGCACTCACTTCTGACCTGGAATATCACGGCATTGATGCCCGCGGCCTTTAGTGAATCGAGAAGGGTCACCAGCTCTTTTTTCTGCTGTGTGGCGTTGGTTCCGGGTGTCAGAGGCCAATCAAGGTTGGTCACTGTCGCAATCCATGAGCCCCTGAACTCCCTTTTGGGGTTCTGAGCGCTGAGAACTGTAAGCCCCAGAAGGAGGATCAGGAACAAAATTTTAACATTTTTCATTGTACCTCAACTCTGTATTTTAAGGTTTGGAATTCATTAATAGACGATCAAACACCCGTGAAACAATTTTTTAGCTATCTTCTAATATCACTTTTTTTCTTCTCATTTACAACAATATTTTATGGTTGTAAAGATACGATAAATCAGGCAGAGGTGGATTCAGTGATAATACCTGATAAAAACGTCTCCTTTCAGGCCCATATTCAGCCTGTAATGCTGCTGAAGTGTGCCTTTTCGGGCTGCCACGACGATCAGTCACGCGCCGGGGGAATGAGTTTCACGAACTACTTCAACACTGTTGCCGACCTGACCATTGTGGTCCCCTTTGAACCCCAGAACAGCCGGCTGATCTGGTCGATCGAGGGAATCTCAGGCGGAACTCCAATGCCGCCCCCCGCTTACCCCAGAATGACCGCCAATCAGATAAAGGGTTTCAGAACCTGGATCGGTGAAGGGGCAAAGAACAATTAATTACTTTATCCAGCCCTCTTTTTTATACCACGCGACAGTTCGCCTGATACCGTCTTCAAGACTTACTTCCTGACGGAAGCCGAAATCTTTCATTGCTTTTGCAGGGCTGGTTACCCAGTGCCTCTGAACCAGGTCCCTTGCCTTCTCAAGATTAAGAGTTGCGGCCTTGCTGCTGAACATCGAAAAGAACTGCGCGATCGCCGAGACAGTATAAACCATAAAGTGCGGAAAAACGAGCTTAAACGCTCCCTTTCCGAATATCTTCTTCGAAATATCGCCTACCTCATCCCAGGTGTAAACCTTCTCACTGCTTAGGAAGTAAACCTCACCGGAGGTTTTGGGATTCTGTGAGGCGAGGTAAAGTCCGTTTACAACATCATGCACATGCAGTAGGGATATAGTCTTTTTGTCGAAACCCACCTTGGTGAAAAGACCCTTGGCGTAAGTCTGGAAGAATATTCCAACCTCGGTGTCCCTTTCGCCATATATCGCAGGGCATCTGAGCACAGTCACGGGAAGTTTATCCTTGTATGAGATCACAAGTTTTTCCTGCTCAAGTTTGCTGCGGCCGTACGTGGTCAGCGGATTCGGAGTGTGTGCCTCGGTGATCGGAACACCATCGGGTGATGGACCTGCTGCGGTCTGACTTCCCGACACAACAAACTTCTCCACTGGCGCGCCCGACTCGATAATCGCGTCGAGCAATGTCCGGGTGTTCTCAACGTTCGACTCGAAGTAGCCCTCAGGCTTTTTCGATTTCACAGTTCCGGCTATGTGGAATACCAGG
>RHKR01000130.1 GCA_008363265.1 Chlorobiota bacterium | reverse complement strand
AATACAAAAGTTTATCACCGGGCTTAAGATCGGTATGGAGATATAGCTCCTTGAAATGCTGGAGCATCACACCGCCTGTGCCGTGCACGATACATTTAGGTTTTCCTGTTGTACCCGACGAATAGAGAATATAGAGAGGATGCGAAAACTCAACATCCACCGGTTCCTCAAGTTCATCATATCCGGTAATAAGATCGCTCAGGTATACAAAATCATCCGGAATTTCTGTGTGTGTGCGGGTTTCATCACCTTCGAAGTCGGAAAAGGCAGGGATCAGGATCACTTTTACGATCGATGGAATGCCTGCAACGATCTCTTTGATCTTTGGAAGGAGATCAAAATCCTTTCCCGCGTATTGGTATGACTCAGACGCAAAGAGTATCTTAGGTTCGATCTGCCCGAACCGGTCGATCACTGCCGTTGTACCGAAATCGGGCGAGCAGGAAGACCAAACCGCGCCGATTGAAGAAGTGGCCATGAATCCTGCTATAGCTTCCGGCAAATTTGATGAAAAAGCAGCAACCCTCTCCCCTTTTTTTACACCCAGTTTGCTTAATGCTGACGCGAGTTTCAGAGACACCGATCTGAAGTCTTCACTCTTGATCCTGACCGTGGGGAATCCCTCTCTTCTGGAAGTGATGCAATACTCACCTCCCAACCTTTGAAGTGCATTCCTGGCGTAATTGATCTTCAGTCCCTTGAACCATTCAGCACCGGGCATTTTGTACTCAGAGAGAATGGAAACTAATTCACCCGAATGATCGAAAGCTGAATAATGGAAGAGATCCTCCCAGAAATTTTCGATCTGAGTGATCGAATAATTATAGACATCCTCCCAAGTCACTAATTGCAGGTTCTGCCTGCTGTTCACATACTTAATGAAGTGAGTAAGATTCGCGTTCGCAATTCTTTCCGGTGAAGGGGTCCAGAGTGTTTTAGACATTGAAGGCATTCTCGCTGATCATATCTTTCCAACTTTTAGGGCAAGCGCCCAGGCAACTTTCAAATTTTTCAGTTTTAATGCCAAGGAGGCAGCTTTTTCAAAAAAGGATTTTCTTTTAGCCGTTGTGAGTTTGTTAAATTCATCTGAGAGGTAAAGCGCCTGAACCACATCTGCCAGCGAGTTTCTTCTGAATGCTCTTTGGAGGAACCCAACAGTCAGAACTGACTCCTCGGGGTGACCGGTCAGTAACTCCTCAATAACCCCGGTGAGTTCGCCATCAGAAGGAATCGATTCAGAATTGGCAAATGCTCCAAGATCGTTACCTGTATAAACCGTGGATGAAAGCATAAAAGCGGGCAAATTATCGTATCCCAGACAATTCTTTCCGACAGGTTTCGCTACTTCAAAAACGGCATCGCCTGAAGCTCTGCAATAAAAATCCCCACCCATCCGTGCAACAAGGTCTATTTTATGAGGATCGATCAGGCTGTTTGTTAGAATATCTTCCGCGACATGGAATCTCACCACTTCGCAAATTGCTATGTTAGCTGAAGCTCCACCCTCTCCAAAACTCTCCATTTTGAGGAGTTTACACTCCATGCGGTAAGGTGACTCCTTGACACCGTAAGGCCTCACAAGATCAGACTCTACCTTGGTCAGACCAGAGCGAATAAATTCATCCTCTTCAGGTGAGAATTCCACGGATGCGAGGCTCACCTGCTCGACCATGTCGTAAGTAACTGCACTGATCACACACTCACCTGTTTCTACCAGATTGTTGTAGGTATCTTTAAGCGTGCCATCCTTTCCTCTTCTCGAAGGAGAAAAAGCCACTACCGGCGGATTTGCTCCGAAAACATTATAAAAAGAAAAAGGTGAAAGGTTGGGTGTGCCGTCCGCGGCAAGAGTGGATACCAGCGCTATCGGTCTGGGGCCTATCCCTCCCTGAAGCAGTCTCTGAACTTCGGGGATGCTCATGGTCTTGGGGTCATATATTTTCAATTTGATCAATCTCCGTCAAGATCGCTGTCTTGATCCGTATTCCGTAAATAATTCCGTATTGTTTGGTATGAGAACCCTTTTGATAACAGATAAGCAGTGAGTTTTTGCGTAACCGCCTTCATATCAGTAAATCTCTTTTTCAAGGTAAAAAGTTTCTTATCCGCGATCAACTTGATATTTTCATCCTCAAATGAAGCAACCTCACCTATCGAGAGTACTTCCTGAATTATTTCCTTGGAAATTCCCTTCTCCATCAACCTGGCTCTGATCTTTTGTGTTCCTTCATGCCGCAGGTTGATCGACTCATTAACCAACAACTCAGCATACTTTCTGTCATCGAGATATTTAAGTGATCTCATCTTAACAACGATCTGCTCAATTGTCTCCTTTGGAAAACCTTTCTGCATCAGTTTTCTGCGGAGTTCCATCGAAGAATGAAGTCTGCGGGCAAGATAATCAAGTGCCTTGTTCTCACAGGAGTGGAGATCATTTTCAATCTTAAGGGCGGTTATCGCCTCTTCAGGGAGTTCGTCCCCTTTCCTGAGTCCCATCTCATACACAAGCATTTTAGGAACGGTAAGTGACGGACCTGATTCGAAGTCGATTATCGCGTAATTTTCGTTTTTTAAGCGGATATTTACAATCTTGTTCATAGAGATAAAAAAGGGCATCATTTGATGCCCTGTAAACTATTCGGTTGTTTCCGGTTCCTGGATCATCCCGATCTTCACTTTTACATCATGTGCGAGCCGGTTGAAGAGATCAGGAAATTCGAGAAGTTTCTGCCTGAACTGCTCGCGACCCTGGAAGCGGTCTTCCCCGAAAGTGAACCAACTGCCTCCTTTTTTGATGATTCCGGTATCGACACCGAGATCGATCAGGTCTCCTGATTTACTGATTCCTTCGTTATAGAGAATATCGAATTCAACTTCTTTGAATGGGGCGGCCACTTTACTTTTAACGATCTTGATCTTTGTACGGTTACCGACAACATCATTGCCCTCCTTGATCTGGGCAACCCTTCTGATATCCATTCTGAGTGAAGCGTAGAATTTAAGCGCGTTACCACCGGTTGTTGTTTCGGGATTGCCGAACATTACACCGATCTTGCTTCTCAACTGATTTGTAAAGATGATCGCTGTTTTCGAACGAGAGATCGCACCGGTTAATTTCCTCAGTGCTTGCGACATCAGTCTGGCTTGAACCGCCATGTGAGAGTCGCCCATTTCACCCTCAATCTCGGCTCTTGGAACGAGGGCTGCAACTGAGTCGATAACAATTATATCTATAGCATTCGAGCGAACGAGTGTATCAGCGATCTCAAGCGCCTGCTCTCCAAAATCAGGCTGAGAAAGAAGCAGATTGGCTACATCAACCCCCAGTCTTTTCGCATAGTTGATATCTAGCGCGTGCTCGGCATCAATAAAAGCGGCGATACCGCCGGTTTTTTGAGCTTCGGCGATGACATGAAGACAGATCGTGGTTTTACCGCTGGATTCCGGACCGTATATCTCGGTTATTCTTCCCCGGGGAATTCCACCGATCCCGAGAATGCGGTCGAGCGAAAGGGCTCCGGTGGGTATCGACTCAACCTTGTTAACGATCCCGTCACCCAGTCTCATTATGGCCCCTTTTCCAAATGATTTTTCGATACTCGAGATCGTATCCTCGATGATCTTGTTTTTAACCTCTCTGTTATCGCTCATTTTTAACTCCTAATATTGTTTAATTACACTATATACCGCGCCTGATCTTTGAAGTTCACTCTTGAACAGTACGGTTTTTTCAATTTCTGCTTCAATGTTCAGAGGTGCAGCAGAAAGCACTTCTGTTATAAAATTTTTGCCGGGGTCCCGTTTTAACCTGCTGAAAGTAAGATGTGGGACAAATCTTTTGTCACTTTTTGGAAACCCCATTTCGGTCAATTCCTGTTCCAGTCTTGAGGAAAGGTCCAAAAACTGAGGTGTAACCTCACAGTTGACGTAAAATACGGTTGGCAACCTGTTCTGATAGAAAAATCCAAAATTCGTGAATCTGCACTTCAAACCGGCCAGTTGTGAAAGAAAATCTGTCTTCTCTCCTGTCAGGAAAGGTAAAAGTGTTTCATCGGTATCCCCTAAAAATCTCAGGGTGATGTGGAGATGTCCCGGTGAAGTCACCCGCAGTCCAACCGGTCTTGCGAATTTTTCCGCATGCCCGTAAAGTTCACGCTTCACTTCTTCGTTAAAATCCACCGCGAAGAACATTCTATGCTTCAATCGGTATCCCCAATATGAATCTGCGGACCAGTTCAAGAGCCGAGTATGATGATCTTATTTTGTTCTCCAGCCTTGTACCGCCAAAATTGAATCTTTTAACGATTGCGTTACTGTGGGAGGCAACGGCTATATAAACCAATCCGACCGGTTTGGTTGATGTTGCGCCTTTGGGACCCAAAATTCCGGTGATCGAAACCCCGATATCGGTTCCCGAGATCGATCTTACCCCTTTAGCCATCTCTATCGCGACTTCCTCAGAAACAGCACCTTTTTCCTGAATAAGGTCTTCATTAACCTGAAGAATTTCCACTTTTGCCGCATTACTGTAAGCTATCACTCCCCTCTCGAAGTATTCGCTGCTGCCTGAACGGTCTGTGATCATGTTCGAGATATTACCGCCCGTGCAGGACTCGGCAACCGCTATTGTCATCTGCCGCTCCTTTAGGAGATTCCCGACGACCTGACTAAGCTCATCCTCGCCTTCGCCGTAGACATACCGGCCGACTCTCAGCCTTAATTGCTGCGCGGCCGAGTTAACTTTTTCACGCGCTTCGTCGATCGAATTCCCCTCACCTGTAAGCCTGATCTTCACACCGCCAAGGTTGGGAAGAAAGGCAACTTTCACATTCGTAAGCACTTGATCCACGGGACTGAGTTTATCAAACAGGTTTGACTCAGCTATCCCTGTCGTCAGAATATTCAATCTGACGATGTGTTTTAATCCGGCTGAATATCTGGCCTTAATGTTTGGAATCACAAAATTTTCCATCATAGCCTGCATTTCCCGGGGAACACCGGGCATAACTGCTACAATTTTTCCTTTTTGAACAATCCAGAACCCTGGAGCTGTACCGTTGAAATTCCTGATCGGTTCGCAACATTCCGGAACCATCGCCTGATCCTGATTCGTCGGGGTAAGTGGCCTTCCGAAACGGTTGAAGCGTTCCCTGATATCCTCGAGTACATCAGGATCTTCACGCATTCCACAATTAAAGAAACGGCAGATGGCCTCCCTTGTGATGTCGTCATGGGTCGGACCCAGTCCACCTGTAACGATAACAATGTCTGTTCTTTGAAGGGCATCCCCAAGATCTGCGAGAATAGTGTCCATATCATCCGCTGTGGTGATCACCTTCTTAACCTCAACCCCGATATCGGTGAGACGGGCACCGATGAACGATGCGTTCGTGTTCACAGTCTGGCCGATCAGAAGTTCATCACCGATCGAAATAATTTGAGCGTTCATTTAAGTCCTTAATTTAAAAAATGGCTCTTCCAGCCTGCATGATCAGCAGAGTGTAGATTCCACTCATAATATCATCAGCCATTACCCCTGCACCGCCTTTGATTTTTTCAAAATTTCTTGCCGGGAACGGCTTGACAATGTCCAATACCCTCCAGATCAGAAAAGCTGCGACCAGATACACAACTTCCTTGGGAGCAAGTATCAGTGATATCCACATTCCCGCGAACTCATCGATAGTTGCCTCTTTTGGGTCTTCTCCATAAAGATGTTCAAACTTGCCGCAGACCCACACACCATAAACCGAGGTTAAAACGATGAGAGGCAGGAGAACGTAAAGGTTCTCAACCCCCGGAATAAGATAGATTAAAAGCGCGACAGCACTTCCATAAGTCCCGGTCGGCCCTTTCAAATAGCCGGTCAACATCCCGCTTCCGAAGAACTTATGAACCGGATTGATCATTCTTGCTGCCCATCAGATCTTTGAACAAATGAAAATTATCTTTTACATAAATATAAGCAGAATGGACTGTTATAATCATTACGATGATCAACCCCCAAAAGACGACTTCTTCAAGGAGGAGCATTCCAAAAAACTCCCGTACATTTTCTGCCAGAACTGATGACCTGCTTAAGAGATACGCTATCAACACAAAATTGAGGTAAACCATTTCAATAAAGGTCTTTATCTTCGCATAGCGGCTTGTAGGAAAAGGTTTGTGGATATGCTCGGCGTACGACCTGAACCCGGTCATGAATATATCTCTCAAAAGAATTACCAAAACAGGGAGTAAAGGGATCACATGAAGGTAAACGAGTGAAAGCATCGTAGCGGCTGTAAGGATTTTATCAGCTATCGGATCCCAGACTTTTCCCCATTTCGTAAAATAATTGAACTTCTTCGCCAGCCAACCATCGTACCAGTCAGTAAGGGCGGCGACAACATAGATAACCAATGCTATTTCCTCAAAATAGTTGCCTTCCCCAAGCATAAAAAACACAACAAAAGGGGTAAGGATGATCCTTAGAACTGTAAGCTGATTAGGGAGTATCATTTAGGTTAGATCGCCGCCCGTCAGTTTGTTATAGGCTTCGAGGTACTTAAGTGAGGTTTTCTCAATGATTCATAGCTCTGTTGAGCGCGTCCGGGTTCATAAGAAGCAGCATCCCAGAACCGGGATGAATCGGGTGTAAGAAGTTCATCTGCCAATATCAGACCACCATCGGCATCGAGAGCGAACTCCATTTTGGTATCGGCAATTATTATGCCTTTCTCCAGTGCGTATTCAGAACATCTCTGATAAATACTTATAGCAGTCTCTCTTATTTTGTTCATAAGCTCTCTTCCTGCAATTTCACAAGCCTTTTCGAACGAAATATTCTCATCGTGAGCCCCAATTTCTGCCTTGGTTGAAGGTGTAAAGAGGGGCTCATCAAGTTTTTCCGATTCAAGCATTCCTTCTTTAAGCCTGATACCGGAAGTGCTGCCTGTCGCCACGTAATCATTCCACCCCGAGCCACTGATGTAACCCCTGACGATGCATTCGATAGGGATTATTCTTCCTTTTTTCACCAGCATCGACCTGCCCTCAAGCTCATTCCTGAACTTGTGGAATTCCCCGGGATAGTCTTCTATATTTGAGGAGATGAAGTGGGTCGGCACAATATCTGCCACCTTACGGAACCAGAATTCAGATATCCTGTTAAGAACAGTTCCCTTCGACGGGATGCCCTGACCCATTATCAC